>JBJEOO010000284.1:0-5507 GCA_051880755.1 Hominenteromicrobium sp. | reverse complement strand
CAGCTCATCGCGCGGGTCACGGCCCGGCTTTTCAAGCTCGGCGATGATGTCCCGCAGGGTCGGTTCGCCGACTCCGGTTTGTTTGGCCAGCGCGGAAATGCCGATTTTCTCCGCGCGTGTTTTCAGCTCCGAAAAGCCGCCGGACGGCGCTTTTTTGAGGTCATATCCGCAGGCGGTCAGCAGCTGCTCGGCCGCCGCATACGATTCGGGGTGTACGCCGGTGTTGTCAAGCAGGTTGGCGCTTTCGGGAACGCGCAGAAATCCCGCGCACTGCTCAAAGGCCTTCGGCCCGAGCTTCGGCACCTTTTTGAGCTGGGTGCGCGCGGTGAACGCGCCGTTTTCCTGTCGATAGGCGACAATATTTTTTGCCACCGTGCCGGAAATGCCCGCGATATTTTCGAGCAGGGAGGGGGATGCGGTGTTCAGATCCACGCCGACCGCATTCACGCAGGATTCCACGACGCCGCCCAGCGCTTCGCCGAGCCTTTTCGGCGGCATATCGTGCTGATACTGCCCGACGCCGATGGCTTTGGGATCGATTTTGACAAGCTCCGCGAGCGGATCCTGCAGGCGGTGGGCGATAGAAACGGCGCTGCGGAGCGTCAGATCATAATCGGGGTATTCGGCTGCCGCGAGCTTGGAGGCAGAATAAACGGATGCGCCCGCTTCGCTGACCACCATATAATCCACCGTGCCGTCCAGCTTGTTTCCTTTGAGCACCGCATCGGTGAAGATTTCCGTCTCTTTTGAGGCCGTACCGTTGCCGATCGCGATCAGCGTCGCGCCGTGTTTCCGAATCAGCCGCACCAAAGTCTGCTTTGCCTCGCGCACGCGGGCTTCGCCGTGCGTCGGATAAATCACGCCGGTATCCAGCACCTTACCGGTCGCGTCCACAACGGCAACCTTGCAGCCGGTACGGTAGCCGGGATCCAGACCGATGGTCACGCGGCCCTTGACGGGCGGCTGCATCAGAAGCTGACGGAGATTGACGGAAAATACGCGAATCGCGTTTTCACATGCTTTTTCGGTCAGCTCATTCCGGATTTCACGCTCGATGGCGGGGAAGATCAGGCGGCTGTATGCGTCGAGCGCGGCTTCTTCCACGGCATCGCAGCAGGGGGTGCCGGGCTTTACATACGCGGAGGTGATGATGCGCTGTCCGCGCTGTGGGTCCAGCTCCAGCGAAACCTTCAGGAAGCCCTCGCGTTCGCCGCGGTCCAGTGCAAGCACGCGGTGACCGGCGATTTTTGCGGCGGGCTGGGCGAATTCATAGTAGGTCCGGTAAACGGAATCCTCGTCTTTTGCGGCGCGGCTTGTGATTACGCCCTGCGCCATCGCCGCAATGCGCAGGCGGCGGCGCATTACGGCATCATCCGAAATGATTTCGGCCAGGATGTCCTTGGCGCCGGCAAGCGCGTCCTCCGGCGTTTCGACGCCCTTTTCCGGATTGACGTAGTTTTCCGCCATATCGATGGGGTAGGGGGAACGCTTCTCCTGCGCGAGAATTTTCTGCGCGAGCGGCTCAAGCCCGCGTTCACGCGCCACGCTTGCGCGCGTCTTGCGCTTTGGCCGGTATGGCCGGTAAATGTCGTCGATCTCCGCGAGCGTCGCGGCCTTGTCCAGCGCGGCGGAAACCGCATCCGTCAGCTTGCCCGTGCCTTCGATCAGTCCGCGCACCTCTTCGCGGCGCGCGTCGAGATTGCGCAGATATTCAAGCCGTTCGCAGACGGCGCGGATCGTTTGGTCATCCAGCGAACCGTGTTCTTCCTTCCGGTAGCGCGCAATAAAGGGAATCGTATTGCCCGCGTCGATCAGCTCGATCAGCTTTCTGACCTGCCAATCCTTCAGTTGAAATTGTGCGGCAAGAGCCGCGGCGTGATCTGCCATATCGTTTTCCCGCTTTCTGTGCATTGTGCAGAATCTGTGATTTTCAAGGAAACCCATTGCAAAGCAATCGGGTTTTATGGTACAATAAACTAAAATAGTATGCATCCTTTCCGAAGGGTGCTTTTTAGAGTATAACACAAATTGTGTGAAAGATAAAGGGTGAAAGCTGAAAATGATCAGTGGTGCGCAGATCATGGTGCGGTGTCTGGAGGCGGAGGGCGTCAACACGCTTTTCGGGTACCCCGGCGCCGCTATTTGTCCGTTTTACGATAAATTGTATGACAGCGCCATCCGCCATGTGCTTGTACGGCAGGAGCAGAATGCCGCCCATGCCGCGAGCGGCTATGCCAGAGCTTCCGGCCGTCCGGGCGTCTGCGTGGCGACCTCCGGCCCCGGCGCGCTGAATCTGATCACGGGCATCGCCACTGCTTATATGGATTCGATTCCGATCGTCGCAATCACGGGGCAGATCAATCTCGAACAGCTCGGCCGCGATGTGTTTCAGGAAGCGGACATCACCGGCGCGTGCGAATCCATCACCAAGCACAGCTATCTTGTCAAGGACGCGCACGAGCTGCCGCGCGTGTTCAAGGAAGCCTTCCACATTGCGACAACCGGACGTCCCGGCCCGGTGCTGATTGACGTGCCGATCGACGTGCAGCAGCAGGAAATCGAAGGGCCGTTCCGGTACCCGGAAAAGGCGGATATTCCCGGCTATAAGCCGACGACGCAGGGACATCCCATGCAGATCAAGCGCGCTCTGGCGGCGATTGAAGCGGCACAGCGTCCGGTTATCTGCTGCGGCGGCGGTGTAGTGCTTGCCGGCGCCCGCGAGGAAATGACCGCGTTTGCAACGAACAGCGGTATCCCGATTGTCTCGACCATGATGGGGATCGGCGTGATGCCCATGCACAGCCCGGTTTATCTCGGCATGATTGGCTCGCACGGCCGGAGCTATGCGAACCGCGCGGTGCGCGAGGCGGATCTCATTATTCTCTGCGGCGCGCGTGTCGGCGACCGCGCCGTGGCCGCGCCGAACCAGATTGCCGAGCAGGCCAGAATTATTCATATCGATATTGACCCCGCCGAAATCGGCAAGAATATGCACGTTGATATCCCGATTGTCGGCGATATCCGCGGGATTCTGAAAACAATGGCGGAGAAGGTACATATGACCGACCGCGGGGATTGGATTAACCGTGTGCTCGGCTATAAAGCGGCGTTTGTTCCGCGCGGAACGGACCGCAGCGATTTTGTGGAGCCGCGTTCGTTTATCCGCCGTCTTTCCGAAATGATGGAGGAGGATGCGATTCTCGTCGCGGATCCCGGCCAGAGCCAGATCTGGGCGGCGATCAATTTTACCCAGCGTGAAGGGCGCTTTTTGACGAGCGGCGGTCTCGGCACGATGGGGTATTCCATCCCGGCCGGCCTCGGTGCGGCCATTGCAAAGCCCCGGCGGCAGGTCGTGTCCGTCTGCGGAGACGGTGCCTTCCAGATGAGCATGTGTGAGCTGGCAACCGTTTGTCAGAGCCATGTGCCGCTGAAGATTATTATTTTCGACAATGCCCGGCTCGGCATGGTGCGCGAGCTGCAGGACAAGCTCTATAACGGCCGCCACTGCGGCACCTATATGGACGGTAATCCCGATTTCCGGGCGCTCTGCGCCGCTTACGGCATACCGGCACGTTTTGCGGGCAGCAATGCGGAAGCACAGCAGTATGCGGCGGAAATGCTCGCGGCGAAGGGGCCTTTCGTGCTGATCTGCCGAACGGATCCGGATACGCCGACGATATAGGCGAAGGGGGATATGCCCATGAACAGATATACGCTGTCGGTGCTGGTCGAAAACCAGCCCGGCGTGCTTTCCAAGGTGGTCGCGCTCTTTTCGCGGCGCGGCTTCAACATTCACAGTCTGGCCGTTGGTCCGGCGCAGGATGAAACGGTTTCCTGTATCACCATCGTTGTGAACGGCGATGAACACACCGTCGAACAGGTGGAAAAGCAGCTCAACAAGATTATTCCGGTCATCAAGGTTCGCAATCTCGGCCTGCCGGGTGATTTTGTCTCCTGCGGTCTGGCGCTGATCAAGGTGCAGTATGAGCCGGATAAGCTGGAGAGCATGATGCAGCTTGCCAAGCTTGTCGGTGCGGAGGCCGTGGACATCGCGCCGGGGCTTGTGACCTATAAGCTTGCGGGTGAAACGGAAAAAATCGAAAATTTTCTCGATATGCTTCGCCCGTACGGTATCCGGGAGATTGTCCGCACCGGTCAGATTGCCATAGAAAAAAGCGGACACTGATTGGGTATGCAAGCCGGAAATATCCGGTTTCATAAAGAATAAGGCCGCCGTCATCGGGGCGAGCGGCGCAAATGCACAGAGGAGTGTGATTTTATGGATAAGCAATTTCCAAGAACCATCGTAGGCGGAAAATCCGTCTCCAGAATGCTCATCGGCACAAACTGGCTGCTCGGCTGGAGCCACCGCACGCCGTCTGCCGACCGTTCCATCACGAACCGTTACAATTCGGATGAAGCGTTTTTCCCGGTTTTCGAGGCGTATATGCAGTACGGCATCGATACCGTGATGGCGCCGATGGACGACAAGATTGTTCATGCAATCCGCTATGCGGAGGATAAGCTCGGCAAGAAGTTTATTCTGATCGATACCCCGCAGATCAATGTGGACAACAATGAAGCGGCGCGCCGTGAGGCTGAAGCGCGTATCAAGAAGAGCGCGGCAAACGGCTGCGATTTCTGCCTGATCCATCATGCGAGCGCAGAGCAGCTCGTCAACAAGAACAAGGGCATCATCGACCGTCTGGATGATTACACGAAAATGATCCGCGACGCCGGTCTGATCCCGGGCCTTTCCGCACATATGCCGGAGCTTATCACCTATACGGACAAGAACGGCTATGATATTGAAACCTACATCCAGATTTTCAACTGTGTCGGCTTCCTGATGCAGGTGGAGATCGAGACGGTCGCCTCCATCATTCAGAGCGCGAAGAAGCCGGTCATGAATATCAAGTCGATGGCGGCGGGACGTGTCACGCCGTACGTCGGCCTGACCTTCAACTGGAATGTCCTGCGTCCCTGCGATATGGTGACGGTCGGTGCGTTCAGCGCGGACGAGGTGCATGAGGACGTGGAGATTTCGCTCGCGGCGCTCGAGCACCGCTTCCCGAATCTTGAGAAGCGTGCCAGCCCGGTTATGAATCAGGCGGCATTCGGCTGATCGTTCCGGGGGAAAACGGTATGATCGATACGGTCATTTTTGACATCGGCAATGTCCTTGTGGATTGGCACTGGAGAAAAAGCATCACGGAGCAATTCGGCGAAGCGCTCCTTGAGCCGCTTGCGGACGCCACTGTGCGCAGTCCCGAATGGAACGAGCTGGACCGCGGCGCGCTCAGCGAGGATGAGGTTATCGCGCTGCTTACAAAGAATGCGCCCGAATACGCAGAACAGATCGAAAGGATTGTGCGCGAAAGCCACAAGCTTGTCACGCCCTTTCCGTATGCGGCGGACTGGCTGCGCAGCCTGAAGGCAGCAGGGTATAAGGGGTATATCCTCTCGAATTACAGCGACCTCGGCTACAACCGCTCGAAGCCCGATTT
>JBJEOO010000283.1:0-5641 GCA_051880755.1 Hominenteromicrobium sp. | reverse complement strand
GCGCTGACTTTTCTGCGGTTTGTGTCCCATACGCCACAGAGGTAGAAAATAACGGAGAGGACGCTGGAAATCACCCAGCCGATCGGCCACGAGAGCCAGATGCCGGTCAGCCCGAGCGGGCCGACCAGAATGAAGGCCAGCACAACGCGCAGAACCAAGTCAAGGAACGTTGTGATCATAAAGTAGACCATCACACCCGAACCGCGCAGAACGGCATCCGCCGTAAGCTTGACCGCAACCGCAAGGTAAAACGGTGGGATCATCCACAGGAACTGCACGCCGACACCGAGCGCTTCCGCCGAGCTTTCATCCAGAAACAGCCGCAGCATCGTGCCGCCGAAAAAGACATACAGAATCAGGAAAACGGACGCGACAGCCAGAGACATCAGGCAGCCGGCACGGAAGCCGCTGCGCACGCGGTCCGTCTTCCGCGCACCGATATTCTGCGCGGCAAAGCTGGAGGTGGAATTTCCGAGCGCCGTCAGTGAGGTGATCGCAAACGTGTTCAGCTTTACGGCGGCGGAATACCCCGCAACGGCGGAGGAGCCGAACCCGTTGATCAGCCCCTGAATGCACAGATTGCCGACCGAAACGAAGCTCTGCTGCAGAATGCTCGGCACCGCGACAACCGCGATTCTTTTCAGCATCCGCCCGGAAAACAGTGCGGGCTTTTCCCGCGTCTCGATGGAACGCAGGCGGCGCAGCACCGCAAGAAACGCGCAGATGGACGCCACGCCCTGCGCGAGGAAGGTGGCCCACGCCACGCCGGCAACACCCCAGTGGAACACGATGACAAACACCGCATCCAGCACGATATTGCCCAGAGACGACGCGATCAAAAAATAAAGCGGCGTTTTGCTGTCTCCCAGCGAAGTGAAAACACCCGAAGAAATGTTGTAGAAATAGAGGAACAGCAGGCCCCAGATATAAATGGCCAGATACAGCGCCGTATCCGCCATAATATTCTCCGGTGTTCCCAGAAGACGCAGGATCGGTTCACAAAATACGATGCCGAACGCCGTCAGCACCACGCTGATGACCGCCACGGCGATAAAGCCCGTATAGGCGGCCGTTTTCATCTGTTTGTAATCCTTTGCACCGAAAAGCTGGGAGATGATCACGGAAATGCCGATATTCATACCGAAGGCCACAGCCATAAAGATCATCGTCACCGGGTATGACGCGCCGACCGCCGCAAGCGCATCCTCGCCTGCGAATTTACCGGCAATCACGCTGTCCGAAATATTGTACAGCTGCTGAAACGCAACGCTCAGAAGCATCGGCAGCGTAAACCGGAGCAGCATGCCCGCAGGCTTTCCGGTTGTCAGATCCGTATTCATGATTTTCACTTTCCTTTCCGCACGGCGCACCGCTTCCGCTGAACGCCGAGCTTCCATTATTATAGCTGACCGGCTCATACGCGGCAATGTCAACTTTCGACAAGCTTTTTCGTCAACGGAAAAAAAGAAACCGAAAATTCTCTGAAAAAAGTACTTGACAATGTAACAATGTTGCGCTATAGTTTATTCGTAACAAAACATTGTTACATTCCGTGCCGCTGATTGGAGCGGTTTCGGTGCAGGCCGGTTCTGCGGCCTGGTCTTCAGGACTAAAATGGATTTGAAAAAGGAGGTTTTGGTTTATGGAGGAAGCATACACCACCCGTCTGGATCAGCGGCGGAAAAAGCTGTCCGAAGAACTGATCTCGAAAAAAGAGCTTTTGGAACAGACCGGCATTTCCTACGGCCAGCTTTACCGCTGGAAACGCGAGCGGCTGATTCCGGAAGCATGGTTCATCAAGCGGGCATCCTTCACCGGGCAGGAAACCTTTTTCCCGCGCAGTCTGATACTCCCGCGGGTGCAGGTGATCCTCGAGAACAAGGATAAGTATTCGCTCAGCGAGCTGAGCCGCATGCTCTCCCCGGATACCGCGCCCGCGCTGATCGACAGCACGGCGCTCGCGCGGATTGAGGAAATCGCGCCGGATCTGCTCCCCGCCATCCTGTACTGCTTTCAGAAGGAAAGCTACGAGCTGTTCGACCTCGCGCTGTTTGCCGCGGTCAGTCAGGCGGAGGCAGCGCTCGGCATACAGGGCGACGAGCGCAGAACGGTTGCCGAGCTGTGCATTTCCACCGCCGGGCTGCGGCAGCTTGATTCTGTCCTGACGGTGTTTCACACGGGCGGCGGCTACCACGCGGTCATGACAAAGGCGGATTCTCCGCTCGTGTTTGACCGCACGATTCAAACGGGCGTCTGCACGGTTTCGGTTGCCGAGGCCGCCGCCGCCATCAAGGTGAAATACCAGGATCTGTTCCCGGCGCTTTAAATTTTGAAGGAGGAAGCTTTATGCAGAACATCAACATCAACGGCCGCGGAAACTTTTCCGGCGGCGATTACGATTCGATCGTCATCAACGGTGCGGCACGCTGCGAGGAACCGGTTGTCTGTCTGAGCATGTGCGTCAACGGTTCACTGACAGCCAAGGGCATCACTGTGGAATCCCTCCGCGTAAACGGACATCTTTCCGCGGACGGTGAAATTTCCGCGGAGTCGGTCAACATCGACGGCATGACCTCCGTTTCCGGCAATATGCATACGGAATCGCTCGATATCGACGGTAATCTTACCATAAACGGCAACCTGAACGCGGGCGATACCTCCATTGACGGCAGGCTGAAATGCAGCGGCATAACGACCACCGCAGCATTCGACTGCGACGGCATGGCAACGCTGGAAAACGGGCTGTTCGCTAAGTCCGCAGAGGTGGACGGCATGCTGACCGTGACCGGCAACATCGAAGCGGAGCAAGTGCAGGCAAGCGGAAAGATCTCCTCGACGGCGCAGATCAGCGCCGACCGGATCCGCCTGATGGGCATGGTCAGCGCCGATGAAATCGTCGGCGACGACATTGAAATCGACTTCAAGGACCCCATCGGCATATTTGCGGGCTTTGTGAACTCCGTGTTCGGCAGCCGTCTGCAGAACGATGTGAAGTGTGCGAACCTGATCGAGGCGACCACGATCCGGCTCAAGGGCGTCTGTGCGGGCGTCGTCAGCGGCGAGCATGTGACCATCGGGGAAAACTGCCGCATCGACCAGCTCGACTGTACTGGGGACTTCACCATTGACCCGTCAAGCACGGTGCGGATTGTAAACGGGCAGCCATACACCTGCTGAGCGCGATAAAAACGCCGGGGATGCTTTCATTTTCAAGCATCCCCGGTATTTTTCTGTCTTTTGGATAAAATGCGTTCCGAAACGGCGCGGATCTCAGGCAGCAGCGCGCACAGCGCCGTCCTGCGCGCCTGAATATCCGCGTCGGTATGTATGCCGAGTGACGCGGCAAAATCCGACAGCGCGGTCACTTCGCGCGCCCACAAAACCCGGTCATCTATCCACAGCACCGTCAGGCAGCGCGAAAACGTCGCCAGCATCCAGAAAACGGCGTCCTCCGGATGGCCGGACAGCACGATGCGCCGCGTGTCCGTGATGGCCGCCCGCCGCGTATCCGCCGAAATCTCACAGCGAAAGCGCCAATGCGCGGACGGCCCTTCCGAGGCTGCGGCGAGGTCAAACAGGCGCTCCAGCGCATCCATATGCGCCGGCAGGCCGGCTGCGTCGAAAGAGGGTCCGGTTAAAAGCCCCGTCAGCGCAGCACAGAATGCTTCCTCGCCGTATGCCCGCAGAACGGCGCGCACGGCGGAAAAACGCCTGCGCACCGTGCAGTTGCAGCCCGCAGCGGTCAGAATCGGAAACACGGCGATACCCGCGCCGAACGCCCAAGCCGTCACCTTGTCCTGCAGCGGCGCGTCCGGCTGAAAGCACATGCCGCTTTCGGCCAGCCTTGTGAGAAAGCCCTCCATCCGTGCGCGGACATACGGCGGCTTCTGCCAAAGCGATGCCGCTTCCCGGTGCCGCTTTTCCAGCAAGCCGCACGGATCCGCGAGGATGCACCCGCGCGCCATAGCCCACGCGAGATAATGCGTGCAGAGCACATGGCCGGTATCCCCCAGCTCCGACACTGCAATCGGCGTAACCTCAAGCAGCACGCCCTTATACCGGAATTTCCGGTGCGGAAAGACCGCCGTATCCTGCAGCACCAGCACCAGATCAACATCCGAGGCGTCATCAAAGACGGATTCGGACGTTTTTTCCACAACCGAGCCGGAAAGATACGCGCCGCAGAAGCCGGAAAGCCCCGCAGCTTCCGCCGCCGTCCATTCCGCCGCAAGGCGGATCGCTTCCCTTGTCTGCACGGCACGCCTCACATTGTAATCATGACGTTCACGTTCGGGTTCTTCTCCCCGACAATGACGATCATCTCGATCATTTTGTTGACATAATCCAGAAACGGGCCGGTGATCTTACCGTAATCGGTAAACTCGATTTCCGCTTCACAGCGCGGATTTTCAAGCGCTTCCCGCAGTGCGTCGAGCGTCGGCGCCACACGGCGCAATCGCAGCTCGGTGTTGATGTAATCGTGCAGGTCGCGGATATCCCGCACGGTTGTCAGCTTGATTTCCGCGCGCATGAAGAAGCCCCCTCCGTGATATAGATTTCCTTCATAAAGACCTCATCGCGTGCGGCCGTGATCTGTACGCGCACGCCGGACAGCTTCCGCTCGGTGTGGCCGGTCAGCGGATTCTGCACGGCAAACGGATCCTCCAGCACACAGATGCGCTTGTTTCCGATGCAGGTACCCTCGTACAGCGCATAGGAAGCCTGATGGCCCGCATCCAGCCCGAGCACGCGGAAGCTCTCCACGCGCTGACCCCTCGCGAGATCCTCGCGCAGAACGACGCAGCCGATCTCCACAGGCTCCGCCGTTCTGACCTCATAGACCGGCTGCGTGGGTGTTCCGCCGATCTTTTCAACCGT
Organism: Hominenteromicrobium sp.; assembly: GCA_051880755.1. GTDB lineage: Bacteria > Bacillota > Clostridia > Oscillospirales > Acutalibacteraceae > Hominenteromicrobium. The sequence continues at coordinate 763 of JBJEOO010000283.1, read as the reverse complement.
GCACGGGATACGGCGCTCCGTTGTGTTCCGGATCAGGTCGCCAAGCTCCTTCAGCCGGCGCACGTCGCGTTCATCCAGCAGCCCTTCTCGGTTCGGCGGCACGTTCAGATTCAGGCAGGTGTTTGCGCCGCAGGAACGCAGATAGGTATTATACAGCCGCTCCAGCGAATGCGGCTCTTCCTTTTCATGCCAGAACCAGCCGGGACGGATGGACATATCGATTTCCGCCGGGGCAAAAACAAGCCCCTTGGAATACAGGATGTTCGGGAGCGTGCCGATCTCCCGGTTGGTGTTGTACATGTAGCTGAGCGAGCCTTCGTCCGCCATCGGACCGGGGCCGGTCTGCACCTCGCTGTAAAAGCACAGCTCACCCGGCACAACCGCCCATTCCGAATAGCGCGCCGCGCCCGCCTCATTGCCGCACCAGCGCGTATCCGGCCCGAAATCATTGAAAATGACGGCGTTCGGCTGATATTTGCGGATCGTCGCGTAATACCGCTCCATGTCGTAGACCTGCTTTTTGCCGTTTGCGCCTTCACCGCACGCGCCGTCGAACCACAGGCAGAAGAGTTCTCCGTAGTTCGTGCAGAGCTCCGTCAGCTGATTGACGAAATAATCGTTGTATTCCGGAGTTCCGTAGGTCTTTTCGTGTCTGTCCCACGGAGAGAGATAGAGCCCGAGCTTCAGTCCGTATTTTCGGCAGCTTTCGCTCAGGAGCTTTACGATATCCTTGCCGAACGGGCTGTACATCACGCTGTGCGTT
>JBJEOO010000282.1:0-5648 GCA_051880755.1 Hominenteromicrobium sp. | reverse complement strand
ATTTTTCTCCGAAAAGCGCGGATTTTCAAACGCAGTTCATACTTTGCCGGTAAACTGAAAATAAGCTGCGGACGCCGCAGCACTGAGAAAGGAAGGGAAAACCATGACAAAAAAACTGCGAGCCCTCGCGGCCGTGCTCTGCGCCGCCGTGCTGACCTTTTCCGCTGCAGCCTGCGGCAGCGCACCCGCAGAAAACGAACCCACGCCGACGGCGACTCCGACCGCCGCACCGGAGACCACCCCCACACCGGAGACGACCGCTCCGCCGTCAGCCGAGCCGTCCGCCGCCCCGACCGAGACGCCGGATGAAACGGAGGAAAGCGTCATCCCGGTTGAGGTTCAGGCGATGTACCCGCTGATCGAGGCCCACATGCTCGCGCAGCTCAACGGCGGCGCCTTCAGCGCGGATGACCCCGCCTATTTCTGGCAGACCGTCTGCTTTGCGATTGACGGCTGCGGGCTGGAATTCTACAGCGCCGAAACCGTCGGCAACGCGCTGGTGCTCTCGCGCGGCGTGATTGAGGAGATTGCCTCCGGACTGTTTGAAGGCGGCGGAGACGCGCTGCCCGACATTCCGGAATCGCTCGGCGGAGAGCTTCAGTACGACGCAGAATCCGACGCGTACGCGCACCCGCTCGGCGGAGGCGGCTACGCCCTTTCCGTGCGCGGCATGATCGACAGCGACGACGGGCCGCTGATGCTGATGGTGTCGCTGACGGCCGGAGACACGGTCGTTGCGGATTTCACGGCGGAGCTTGTTGAAAACACGCGCGCGGGCAATTCACTTTTCACCTATTCGATCCGATCGGTCAAACGGCAGTAATCCGAAGCAGCGCCGGCAAAGGCGCTGCTTTTTTTGCGCTTTTTGCATCTTCTCCATTGTAATTTGCAGATTTTCCTGCTATACTATATGTGTTTCTGCGCTTTTTGCAGGATTTCAGGAGTCAAAAACCAAAACTGCAGGAAAGGTTTTGAAGATTATGTATAAAATTGTGAGAAAAACCGCGCTGAATCCGACCGTTACGCGGATGGATATTGAAGCGCCGCTGATTGCCCGCAAGGCAAAGCCCGGGCAGTTTATCATTCTGCGCGTCGATGCAGACGGCGAGCGCATCCCGCTGACCGTTGCCGGCTACGACCGTGAAAACGGCACGGTCACCATTATCTTTCAGATTGTCGGCGCGACGACCGAAAAGCTGAATCACCTGAACGAAGGGGACTGCCTGCAGGACTTTGTCGGCCCGCTCGGCGTTCCCACCCATGTGGACGGCCTGAAGAAGGTCTGCGTCATCGGCGGCGGCGTCGGCTGCGCCATCGCACTGCCGGTCGCTCAGGAGCTGCACCGCCTCGGCGCCGAGGTCACCTCGATCATCGGTTTCCGCAATCAGGATCTCGTCATCCTTGAAGATGAATTCAAGGCGTGCTCCGACCGCTTCACGCTCATGACCGACGACGGCTCCTGGGGCGAAATGGGCAACGTCACCGTCCCGCTCAAAAGGCTGCTCGAAAGCGGCGAGCGCTTCGACGAGGTCATCGCGATTGGCCCGCTCGTCATGATGAAGTTTGTCTGTCTGGCAACCAAAGAATACGGCCAGAAAACCGTCGTCTCCATGAATCCCATCATGGTGGACGGCACGGGCATGTGCGGCGGCTGCCGCCTGACCGTCGGCGGCGAAACGAAATTCGCCTGTGTCGACGGCCCCGATTTTGACGGTCACGCGGTCGATTTTGACGAGGCGATGAGCCGTGCCCGCAGCTACGCGCCCTTTGAGCGCCGCGCACGCGAGGAGACCTGCAGCCTGTTCCAGAAGGAGGTTCAGTAATCATGCCCAATATGAGACTCACCAAAAATCCGATGCCCTCGCAGGACCCGAATGTCCGCAACAAGAATTTTCAGGAGGTCACGCTCGGCTACACCGAGGAGATGGCGCTCGACGAGGCGCAGCGCTGCCTGAACTGCAAAAACAAGCCCTGTGTATCCGGCTGCCCGGTCAACATCCATATTCCCGAATTCATCCGGAAGGTCGCCGAGGGCGACTTTGAAGGCGCCTATCAGGTGATTGCGCGCTCCTCTTCCCTGCCCGCCGTCTGCGGCCGTGTATGTCCGCAGGAAACGCAGTGCGAAGGCAAATGCGTGCGCGGCATCAAGGGCGAACCGGTTGCCATCGGCCGCCTCGAGCGTTTTGTCGCCGACTGGCACAACAGCCACGCGACGGTGCAGACGATCACGGCGCCGAAGAACGGCCACAAGGTTGCCATCATCGGCTCCGGCCCGGCAGGTCTGACCTGCGCGGGCGATCTTGCCAAGCTGGGCTACGACGTAACGATTTACGAGGCGCTGCATCTTGCCGGCGGCGTTCTGGTGTACGGCATCCCGGAATTCCGTCTCCCGAAAGCAATCGTGCAGAAAGAGGTCGACAATCTGAAGGCGCTCGGCGTCAAGGTCGAAACCAACATGGTTATCGGCCGCATTCTGACGATTGAAGAGCTGAAAAGCGAATACGGCTATGAGGCGATTTTCCTCGGCACCGGCGCCGGCCTGCCCCGCTTCATGAACATCCCCGGCGAAAACCTCAAGGGCGTTTATTCCGCAAACGAATTTCTGACGCGCAGCAACCTGATGAAGGCGTACCGTCCGGATTCCGCCACGCCGATCCAGCATGCGAAGAATGTGGCGGTTGTCGGCGGCGGCAACGTTGCGATGGACGCGGCGAGAACCGCAAAGCGTCTCGGCGCGGAGAATGTCTATATCATTTACCGCCGCGGCATGGCGGAGCTTCCGGCACGAAAAGAGGAAGTGGAACATGCCGAGGAGGAAGGCATCATCTTCAAAACGCTGACGAACCCGGTTGAAATCCTGCCCACGGATGTTTCCGACCCGCGCGACCCCGATTACGGCTGGGTTGCGGGCATCCGCTGCGTTGAAATGGAGCTTGGCGAGCCGGACGCTTCCGGCAGACGCCGCCCGATCGTCAAGGAAGGCAGTGAATTTGATCTGCCGATGGACTGTGTGATCATGTCGCTCGGCACCTCGCCGAATCCGCTGCTCAAGACGACCACACCGGGGCTTGAAACGCAGAAGCGCGGCGAGATTGTTGCCGACGAGAACGGCCTGACCTCCATTGAAGGTGTTTACGCGGGCGGCGATGCCGTCACCGGCGCGGCTACCGTCATTCTTGCGATGGGTGCGGGCAAAACGGCCGCAGCAGCCATTGACCGGTACATTCAGAGCAAGGCTTGAGATTTACATAGCGGGAGGGGCGATGCGCGGAATCCATGCATCGCCTCTCCCGCTTTTACGCGGCCCTTGCAATCCTGCCTGCTGCGCGCTATAATAAAGGCAAAACAGCACGGTACAGAAAGGACAGTGTTCAGGTATGAAAAGAGTTCTGCTGCTCGGCGATTCGATCCGCATGGGCTATGATGATTATGTCAGGGAACTGCTTGAGGGCAAGTGCGAGGTCGTATACGACGCGGAGGACAACGGCCGTTTCGCCGCCTACACGCTCTGGCAGGCAAACCAGATGTTCAAGAATTTCGGTAAGTTTGATGTGGTTCACTGGAATAACGGTTACTGGGACATGAATATTGAGCCGCCGATGCAGACCGCCATGCATCCGGTGGACGAGTATGTGCATTTTCTGAAGCGTATCATCGGCGAGTGCCGCCGGAACGGCGCAAGGATTATTTTCGCCACAACCACGCCGATTCTGGAGCCGGGCGTCGCGGCGGACAATACCGGCACCGAGGCGGACAGCATTCACTACAACAACGCGTGGGTTGAGCTGTACAACGACGCCGCCAAAAAGCTGATGGCGGAAGAGGGCATCACGGTCAACGACCTGTACGCGCTCTGCAAAGAGGACAAGAACTATTACAAATGCGAGGACATGCTCCACCTCACCGAGGAAGGCTACCGCAAATGCGCGGCTCAGGCAGTTGATCTCATCCTGAAGGAGCTTGACAAGGCGTGAGTTCTCCGGCAGTCAAAGTCATGACCCCGGCTAAGTCGGGGGTCATGACTTGTCGACGGCGTTTACGCGGAGCTGACCGTATAGCAACGAAAAAGGCGTGCCCACACCGGGCGCGCCCTTTTTTGTCTCACATATTCAGAAAATAGACGCCGAGGTTTAAATACAGTGCGAAGATCACCCAGAGGAGATACGGCAGCATCAAGGCTCCTGCGCTTGGGCGGACCCTGCGGAACCACACGGCGGTCATGGCGACCAGAACGATGAGCAGAATCAAAACGGCAGCAGCGGCGCCGAGCGCGCGGAAACGGAAGAACACCAGCGTCCAGAAAAAATTCACCGCAAGCTGCACGGCATACAGCACAAGCGCGCTGCGGCGCAGTTCGGAACGACTGCCATACACCTGATAGGACGCCGCGCCCATCAGGGCATACAGGATTGCCCACACAACCGGAAACCCCCAACCCGGCGGCGCAAGGGGCGGCTGATTCAGTTTCTCATAGAACGGGTCGCCCGCACCGGAAACGAGCCGCGCCAGAAGCCCGGCAAGCTCCGCGATGCCGATGCCGATCAGATACCCATACACGTTCTGCTTTTTCATAGAAAGCCACGCTCCTCCTGCATACTGAAACCAGTATATGCAGGAGGAGCGCGTGTTATTCATGTCTGATCCTTAACCAGACCGAGATCGTGCTTGATCTTTGTTGTGGAGATGCCCGGTGTACGGTCGAGAAAAACAAGCTCGCAGTAGTCCTTGAGATAATCGAACCGCTCGCTTCCGGCCCAATCGCTGCCCATGACGACGATATCGACATGATAATCCCTGACGTCGCTGATCTTCTGCTCCCATGTCTTTTCGGGAATCACGAGATCGACATAGCGAATGGCCTCCAGCATCATTTTGCGGGTCTCATAATCATGGAACGCCACCTTGCCCTTGGTTTCATTGAATTCATCCGTGGAAAGCGCAACGATCAGATAATCTCCGAGCGCCTTCGCGCGCTTGAGCAGATTGATGTGCCCGTAATGGAGCAGATCGAACGTACCGTATGTTAAGACTCTTTTCATTTTGCCTTACTTCCTCTGAAATCATCCATACATTCACCGGGAATTTTACTCTTCCCATTTCATAATGGTCTTGCCGATCATGCCGCGGGCGTCCGCTTCAAAGGCGCTGGAAATATCCCGGACGGTTCGCACCGTCATTTCACGGCCGATTAAATTGCTCAGGTAATCCACAACCTCGGGGGATTTCTGGTACAGCTCTATGGTGCGGAGAAAATCCGCCCGCCCGCTGCGGCTGCTGCCGAACATCATCAGCCCTTTCTCCAGAATCATGCGTGTATTGATTTGCACCGGATATTCGGAAACACCGAGGATCGAAATCGTTCCCTCCGGCCTGATATAATCAATAATCTGACCGATGGCAACCGGAGAGCCGTTTCCGCCCACACACTCAAAAGCATGGTCCATTGCGAAGCCCTTGGGAATCTCATTGGTCAGGCAGGTTTCATCCGCAAAAGAAAAATCCGCCAGTTTATCGCGCACAATGCCAAACACACAAACCTTGATTTCCGGAAAGGTTTTCTTCAGCAGCAGCGAGGTAATATAGCTCAGATTGCCGTCTCCCCAAACGCCGACAACCGTACGGCGCGCATGCGCGAACCGCGCAAAACG
>JBJEOO010000281.1:0-5661 GCA_051880755.1 Hominenteromicrobium sp. | reverse complement strand
CCTTCATGTGGTCGCTGTACTCTTCCTTGACGAACTGACCTTCCACGCCGAAGTAGGCAGCGATATCCTCGTAAGTAGCGTCAAAAATATTATTATTGACCTCGTTCATCCAGACGTAGCCCTTCTGTACCTGCTCTTCGGTCACGATACCGTCTCCGCCGGATGCCGCAGCGTCCGTCTGGGTGAGCGGGGCGCTGTCATGCGGATTGAAGTCGTTCGACGGCTCTTCCCCGATGGCGTCCGGCATGGGCATGCCCGCGTCAATCAGCGGCAGGTACCAGTCGGTATAGCGGTAGGGATAGCCGCTCTCGTCCATGTCCTCCCAGTGCAGGCCCCACGGGCGCAGATAGATGTCGTAGTGGAACGCGTTGTCGCCGTTTTCGTAGTCGCCGTCGATCCAGATCAGGTCGTCATAGTCCAGAAGGCCGGGATCAACGATCCAGTCCGCATGTGCCAGTGCCGTGTCCGTGAACCAGCCGCCCTCGGACATCACTGTGCCATGCTCGCCGGTTCCGGCTTCATTCAGGCTGACGGAGGCCAGCGCCATGGGGTCGGTTCTGGTGTAGTCCTCATCCCAGAGTGTGACGCTGCCCGTATAGTCTGCGCCAATGGCGATCTCGCCGCAGACATCCCACCATTGCCCCTCCATGCTCTCGTAAGAGCCCGAGCAACCGGTCATTTTCCACCAGCCGTACCATGCGCCGTTCCACCAGTCGAGCAGTGCGTCGCCGGTCGTGGCGGCAGGCAGCGAAGCTCCGGGCTCCGTATCGGCGGCCGTTTCACGGCTGAGCGTGGTGGGATCGATGGTGATAGTGCCTTTTTTAGAGCCGAGCAGCTCTTCAAATGTGGCCTTGATCTCACTGGTGGTGTCATTGAGCACGAAAGCTGTCTGCACCTCCAGCGTTGTGCCCGGAGCGACATCTGTAAACTGGCCATCTATCACGGTTTCAAAGGTGTCGTAGTCGGTAAAGACAGTTGCAACCTCCAGTTCTACGCCGTTTTGCATAACCGTTTCATTGACGCTCCAGAGATACGACGCATTGTCTTTGCCGTTGTTTGTGAAGTCCAGTGTCAGAACGATTGCGTCATTTCCGTCCGAATCTTCCATGATGCACGCGCCCTTGTAGAGCAGCTCATAGTCACCGAGGCTGATCAAATTTGAATCTTTCTCCTTTTCCTTTCCGCAGGCGGTGAGGCTGCCGAGCAGCATCAGTGCCGCAAGAAGCAGGCATAGAAGCTTGGTCTTCGTCTGTTTCATAATTCCCTCCCAATATCCTTCAGGGATGCACGAATCTGCCGATCAACAGAAAATAACATATCATTCCGGCAAAAAACAGCAATGCATACCTGAGGCATTTTGCTTTTCTTATTTCTTTTCGCGTTGGATAAGGTTCCCGTTCTTGTCGGTAAACTTGCCGCAGAGAATCTTGATAAAGTCAACAAGGTACCCGATGCCGAACAGACCGGCCGTCAGCGTATAGAATAATTCCTCCTCGTGTCCTTGTTGTTTGTTTTTATTATTCCGCAGGGCGTCTTGTTCCGCACTCTGCGCAAAATACGCTACTGCCATTCGGTATCCCGCACTCCGGACATTTCCATCCGCCGTCCGGCGCAGGTCTTGAAAAAATCCCGGTCTCTGTTTCCTTGGCAAACGCTGCCAAGAGATTAAAGATGCTCTGTGCGCCCACGCCGCAGTAGTTGTTTGTGAAAACCTCGCCGATGTCTTGCCATGTCGCGGCAATGTAGCTGTCCACAACACCGTCCGGGCAGGCGCCGGGGTAAACCGGAAGCTCCAGTGCGCGAAGCTCCTGTCCGATGCTGCTGAAATAAGCCTGCGCCTTCTCCGGCTCAACAGCGGCATTCTTCCTGAAAATAGGCTTACCGTCGCCATCCTGATACCGGTAGGAGAAAAGCATCTGCTTCTCCGCTCGGGATGGCAGCATCCGCTCATCGAGAAGGAAGCTGAAGCAGTCACGCGCAGACGAGGCGTTTTACTCCCAGTAAATTCCAAGCGGCTCTGCTGTTTCGCGCACCTCACGCTGCTCTGTTTCAAGCTTGGATGCAGCATACGCTTCCTCGGCAATACTCAGAACCAAGGCCTCCAGTGCCTCCGCATGGCTGCCGCTGAGCGTTTGGGCCTCATCCCCGTCATCGGTGCGCCATACGATCCGGATCTCGCTGTCAACTTCATCATAGCTGTCAGAAGACGGTTTTCTGTACGCCGGAAGATCCGACTCTGCCAGCATATTCTGAAGCGCAAACCACTGCACCCACGTGAGCTGCCAGGGAATCGGGTTGGAAAACACATCCGCTCCGCTTTCTCTTATCTCGTCGCCGCCGGACTGGCTTGGAAACCAGCCGGTCAGCAGCGGCATATCGTTCTCCTGATAAAATTTCAGTGAAAAGCTGCTGTAGTAATTCCTGTGGTTCTGCCGCCACTCAACTTCCACCAGTTCCTTGCCTGTTCTGTATGCATCCGGGTTTTCCATCCTGCCTCCGTCTTTGATCTGTGACGTTACAACAAGCCGATACAGTGAGCATCCTGTCAGCGCAAGCAGGGCAATTACCGAAACGGTAATCAGCGCAGCTTTCACTGCCGATTTCACGTCAGATCCCCGTCGTCAAACGGGTCTCCGCATTCGGGGCAGAACTTCGGCGGATGCGCCGGATCAGCCGGCTCCCAGCCGCACTTGTCGCATTTGTACTGCGGAACGCCAGCCGGTTTCGGTTTGCCGCATTCGGCGCAGAACTTTCCCTTGTTTACCGCGCCGCAGCTGCACGTCCAGCCGTCTGCCTGTACTTCTGGCTTTTTTGTGCCGCATTCAGGGCAGAACTTTCCGTTTACCATCGCGCCACACTGCGGGCACTTCCAGCTTCCGGCCGCGGGCTTCGGCTCGGGCTTTTTGCTGCCGCAGTTCGGGCAGAAATTGCCGGTAATGCCGCTTTGTCCGCAGCTGCACGTCCAACCGTTCGCGGGTGCTGCCGGTGCTGCGGGAGCGGGCTGCTGTGCTTGCTGCTGCGCACCCATCTGATAGAGATTCTGTGCGTTCATACCGCCCATCTGGCCCGCCATGTTCATGCCCATAAACGCCATTGCAGGACCCGCGCCCTGATTGGCCGCCGCAGATTGCATCGCGGAAGCCTGTGCGCCAACGAGGTGCGCCGCCGCTCTCGTCGGATCCATGAACGCTGCGTTGCGCTGCAGCTCCTTGATCATCTTCTCATCTTCCTCGCTCGCCTTGACCGACGAAACGCCAAAGGAAACGATCTCAAGCCCACGCAGGTTGCGCCATTTTCCGGAGAGGACTTCATTCAATGCCTCAGCCAGCTCCATTGTATGGCCGGGAAGCGCGGAATAGCGGATGCCCATTTCCGAAATTTTTGCAAATGCGGGCTGCAAGGCGGTAAGCAACTCGGTCTTGAGCTGCCCATCCAGCCGGTCGCGCGTATAATCCTCGCCCACATTGCCGCAGACGTTCGTGTAGAACAGAATCGGGTCGCAGATGCGGTAGCTGTACTCGCCAAAGCAGCGGATGGCGATGTCAATGTCGATGCCTGCACGCTGATCGACGACGCGGAACGGAACCGGCGACGGCGTGCCGTACTTGTTGCCGATGAGCTCCTTGGTGTTAAAATAGTACACGCGCTGATCCTTGGGCGGCTCGCCGCCGAAGGTGAAGCGCTTTCCGATGTTCTTGAACGTGTCGAGGATACTGGTTCCCAACTCACCGGAGAAGATCGACGGCTCGGTAGAAGCATCATAGACAAACTCGCCCGGTTCGGCGCACAGCTCCGTGACCTTGCCCTGATCGACGATGATCATGCACTGACCGTCGGCAATGGCAACGACAGAGCCGTTGGAGATGATGTTCTCGCTGCCCTTGTAGTTGCTGCTGCGCCCGGAAACGCGGTGCAGACCCTTGACCGCCATCACGTTCTCCGGAATGGCTTCACAGTAGAAATACTCCTTCCACTGATCGGCCATCACACCGCCAGCCGCACCCAATGCTGCTTTAATGAGTCCCATTTTCTGATCTCCCTTTCTCTACTTACTATGCCCACGGGTCTTCCGCCGCAGGAATACGGATGCCGCTGAGAATGCTGGAATATTCCCAGAGGAACCACTCGCCGGTTGAAGTCTTCTGCCGCAGCTTCATGGGCCGGGGCGAATCTGCACCCGCCGTTTTCAGGAACACGCGCAGATACCCCGGCTCCATATCCTGCGGTCTGGGGTCTGCCAGCACGTTAAGCCGGTATGGCACCCGCGGCTGATAGCCGTTTTCCGGCGTCGCACCCTCAAAATAGGCCAGCGGCAGATACGCTTTTCCACGCAGCCGGTCGCGCAGGAACTGCGCATCGTAGGGCGTCATGGGCCGCGGGCCGCGCAGGAGATTCATTGCGGCAGCTCCTGCGTCCTTGTCCCTGTCGAACAGCGCAAGCGCACACAGAAGCAGTGCACAGATATGCTCCGGCTGCCGCCCTTTGACGGCGAGTATTTCAAATTCCTGCAAATTCTCCGGAATTTTCTGTATCACGACCTGCAATATAACCACTCCTTTCCAAAGCGTATTGATCACGCCCGCAAGATACTTCGGCAGCACCGGAGGCATCGATCAAATGCTCGATATTACGGTCGTTTCCCGGCTGCTGTCCGTTGGCAGACAAAGCCTTGCGGCAGGTATGCCGCTACGCTGACCGGAGGGAATATCCGTTACGGCTGCCTGGTTTTCTTGCGCCGTACGAGCAGAAAAATGACGCCGGCAGCGATTAGCAGCACCGGCACAAGCACGAGCAGGAGAATCCGCCCCACGGAGGAGCCGTTCTTTGCCGTTCTCTCGGGTGCATCGCCCTTCTGGTTTTTCTGCACATCGTCCGGCTCGGCGGCGTTTTCCCCGGCGCCGTGCCTGTCTCCCTTGCCGCCGGAATTCTCGCCCTTGTCATTTTTATTCGCCGTTTCGGTGCCCGCCGCGCCGGGCGAGGCCGAGGCCTCCGCCGTGGACGAGGCGCTCGGCGAGGCAGCAGGAGACGCACTCGGCGACACCGCGGGCGAGGCGCTCGGGGCAGTGGTCGGCGCCGCTGTCGTTCCCGGCGCGAGCTTGGGAATCGGTCTTGTGCGGCTCATGCCGCACATATTACAAATCCACTCCGTAACTCCCTCCTGCTCCGTTGTCGGCTGCACAATGACCGTTCCGGCGTTCCAGCTGTGATCCGTCTTGGCGATCCCTCGGCGCTCCGTCACACCGCATTGCGTACATTCGCGCGTTTGGATGCCCTCCTCCATGCAGGTGGCCTGCGTTGTGGTGAACCACGCGCCGAATTTGTGTCCCGTCTTGGAGATTCCGCGGCTCTCCGTCGCGCCGCAGGTTGCGCACTCCCGCTTCTGGATGCCCTCGCTCATGCAGGTGGCCTGCGTCGTGGTAAACCACTCGCCGAAGCTGTGCCCCTTGGCGGGCGTCGTTGTGGTCCCCCCATCCGCGCCGCAGTCGTCGCAGACAAATTCGGTATATCCCGGAGTGGTGCAGGTAGCAAATACTCGCTTCCAGACGACCCAAAAGTGACCCGTAGCAGGCTCTGTGGAACGCCCCTGGCTTGCGCTGCAATTCCGGCAGTAGGTGTAGTATTCTCCTGCCGTGGTGCAGGTAGGTTCTTTTGTATAGTACT
>JBJEOO010000280.1:0-5722 GCA_051880755.1 Hominenteromicrobium sp. | reverse complement strand
GCGGATGCGTTTTCCATTCCTTTTCCATATAGCCCGCCGGATATTCCGTATAGTGTACGTCCCGGTTTCCGGCAGAGCGCAGACTCGAAACGACCATCCGCGTGCCGACGCCGCGCGCGCCGTGCGGAGAATGGTACGGCCCGGTAACGGGCACCACCGGATCATCCGCCGCGTGAAACGCCCAGACCGGCACATGTTTGGCCGCACGCACCGCGAACGGATCCGCATAGCCGCAGACCGGCATGGCCGCCGCAATCATATGCGGGCATTTCGCAAGCAGCGCCCACGTGCCGGCGCCGCCCATCGAAACGCCGGTCACATACAGGCGGCATACGTCGATGGGATATTCGCGCGGGAGGCTGCTGAGCGCATCGGCAAGCAGATCCAGAAACGGCACCCACGATTGATTCTCCGGGCACTGCGGCATCAGCACAAAGCACGGATGCTCCTTCTGCCAGCTCTCCGACGTAAAGACATCCGCGCCGGGTGTGAAGTCCAGCACCTTGCGGATGTCGTCCCCGCGCTCACCGGCGCCGTGCAGGAAAAGCACCAGCGGATACTTCTCCTGCGGTTTGATCTCCGGCACATACAGTGCCGCGTTCAGATATTGACCGGACTTCTTGATTTCCTTCATCACAAGATTTTCCATCATGCTTCCTCCAAAAGATACGGCATCAGGCGTTCCAGAACGACCGCGTAGCCGTTTGCATACATGTGCATGCCTTCCAGGGTGTATTCCGCGCGCAGATTGCCGCGCTCGTCGGTCAGGCAGCCGAATACATCGATATAGGTGCAGCCAAGCTCCGCCGCCATGCGCTCAAGCTCCGCATTCACCGCGCACAGCTCCGCGTTCGTGCGCGCGCCGAACATCTCCCGGACCAGCTCGGGATCCATACCCGGCAGCTCGCGGTTCACGGGATAATAGCTCATGACATAGATTTTCGTCTCCGGCAGCCGTGCCTGCATCAGTTCGAGAATTTTCCGGTACTGGGAAAGCAGGCGTTCGCGCGTGTAGCCGGGCCGACTGATGTCGTTTGTTCCGATATTGATAAACACCTTTTTCGGCTCCAGTGCGAAAACCGATTCCTCCATGCGCTCCAGCAGGCCGTCGGTGATGTCGCCCCCGATGCCGCGGTTGTAGACGCGCAGCCGCGGCTCCACATTCTGCAGCATTTCGCTGATCGGAAACAGCTCGCAGAGCGACGAGCCGACAAACACCGTTTCCCCTTTTCTGGCCAAGGCGTTCAGGCACCGGAAGTTCCGGACCTTGATTTCATAATCCGTCATTTCAACAAACTCCTTTGCAAGTGTGCTTTTTCTCATAATAGCACAAAAAGTACGGGAGCGCAACGCGCATCCTGCACATTTTGCCCGCTTGACGGCGCCGGCAAAGACCGGTATAATATTGTCATGCTTTAATAAATTACTGTGTGAAATCAGTGCTTTAAAGTGTATCTCCTGCACCGCGCCGGAGGAGCATCGCATAAAAGCGGTACAGTGCGGGCAGAATTTCTGAGGAAAGGCTGAAGAATGATGAAAATTGCCGTTTATGAAATGCGCGCCGACGAAGCACGCGATTTTGAAAGCGCCGCGGCCCGCCGCAGCGCGGAGCTTTCCCTGCACAGAGAGGTTCTGACGCTGGAAAATGCCGATACGGTGAGCGGCTGCACCGGTGTGACGACGCTCGGGCGGACACAATTCACGCGCGAGCTGCTTACGGCGCTCAGGGCACGCGGCGTGCGGTATGTCTCAACCCGCACGATCGGCTACAACCACATCGATCTGGATGCGGCAAAAGAGCTGGGCATCCGGGTCTGCAACGCAAATTACGCGCCGACCGGCGTTGCGGACTATACCGTTATGCTGATGCTTCTGAGCCTGCGCAAATACAAGCCGGCGCTCTGGCGCATGCAGGTCAACGATTACTCGCTGGCCGGGCTGCAGGGCCGCGAGATGAAGGATCTGACCATCGGCATCCTCGGCACAGGCAAAATCGGCGCGGCTGTGATCCGGAATCTCAGCGGCTTCGGCTGCCGGATTCTCGCCAGCGATGTGCGCGAAAACCCGGCCATCGCCGGTTTATGCACCTACGTCGATGCGGATACGCTGTACCGCACCTGCGATGTGATTTCCCTGCACACACCGCTGCTCGAAAGCACGCGCCGCATGATCAACCGCGAAACGCTTGCAAAAATGAAGGACGGCGTTATGCTCATCAACTGCGCGCGCGGCGAGCTGATGGATTTCGCCGACATCATTGAAGGCATTGAGCGCTGCAAGATCGGTTCGCTTGCGCTGGATGTATTTGACAAGGAAGAAGGCATATACCATGAAAACCGCCGGGACGACATCCTCGCAAACCGCGACATGGCGTACCTGCGTCAATTCCCGAACGTCATCATGACGCAGCACATGGCGTTTTACACGGACGCAGCCGTCCGCAGCATGGTCAGCTGCGGAATCGACGGGCTCTGCGATTTTGATGAAACCGGACACACCGAAACCGAACTGGCCTGACAGACAAACGCCTGCCGCTGATTCCCCGAAAGGACAGCGGCAGGCGTTCAGTTTTCTATGGCGTCAATCAGATATTGCTTCAGTTCATCCAGCAGCCCGGGATCCGTTTCCCGCATCTCCCGCCCCGTGTACCACGCATCCAGTGCGTCCAGCACAACCGGGCGCAGCGTTTCCGGCACATGAGCGGCCGTCCAGACGCCGGCTTCATATTTTGAGAAGATGCGGTGCTCCGCCTTGTACGACAGTACACGTCCGAGAATCAGAATGTTGCTCGCAAAATAGCGCGGCTCATAGGCGCTGAAATCGTAGTCCGGCACATCCGCCGAAATGGACTGCCAGAAGTCCGCCTCCGGCACCGGCGGGAAAACCGCTTCAATGGCTGCGCCGTACAGGCAGATGCCGCTCTGGCGCGTCAGCTTCACATGGCAGGTGACATCCGGATCCTCAAAATCCTCGTCCAGCAGAAAATGCGCGCCGATTTCCCCGGAAAGCATCTCCCGGTAGCGCGCAGTCCAGAAATCGCTGTAATGAAACTGACACCGCACCGGATGACGCCACGGGCGCAGGTCTGAAAGACAGATCGCGGAAAGCTCCAGCGGGCACGGCTTGCCGTCCGCCTCCATGATCTGCCGCGCGATCTCCAAACGCTTTTCGCGCGGCAAGCGTTCCCGGCAGACGATGAGCAGATCAAGGTCGCTCACGCCCTCCCGGAATGCACCGAGCACAAGCGAACCGTGCAGGTATACGCCGACAAGCGCTTCTCCGAGCGCTTTTTTCCAAATCTCCGTCACACGGCCGAGCTGCGCGCGCACGCGGTCGGAAATCGTATCCCATGTTTCCAATGTCATAAAATCTCTCCTTTCCCGGCCAGTATAACACAGCGGGAAACAGAAAGCAATAGAGAAGCGAAGCCGCCCGGACGGGAAGCTCCGCTTCTTTGCTTACTTTTTCATGTTGTACGAACGCACGAGGCGGTCCACATCCTCTTCACTGCGGATTTCGTGCTCATGCTCGGTCAGGTATTCCTTGACCTCGTCGGGCAGGTCGCTGAAATCCGCGCGCCAGTCAAAGAGCGCGGCGCCGAGAACGAAATTCTCCGGCCCCCAATACCCGTTGCCGCCAAAACCATTCGGAAACATAAAATCACCCCCGGCGTTATTGTTTGCGCCGGGGGTGCGATCATACGCTGGGAAAGATTACTGCATAACCTGCTCGAAGAACTTCGCATGAATGGCCGCGACCGCCTTATTGGCATCTTCCTTCTCAATCAAAACGGAGATCTTGATTTCGCTGGTCGCAATCATCTGGATGTTCACGTTCGCGTCGAACAGCGCTTCAAACATATCGGACGCAACGCCCGGATGCGATTCCATGCCGGAGCCGACAATGGAAACCTTCGCCACATTGTCATCATATACCACACTGCTCGCGCCGATCATCTCGACATACGCATCCAGCAGCTCGATGGCGGACTCCATTTTGTCGCGCTCCACCGTAAAGCTGATATCCTTTGTGCCGTTCCGGCCGATGGACTGCAGGATAATATCGACATTGATGTTTTTCTGCGCCAGTTTCGAGAAAATGCGGAAAGCAAGGCCCGGCTTATCCGGAACACCGATGATTGAAATTCTGGCAATATTATCGTCCTTTGCGACGCCGCTGATCAGCATTTTTTCCACGTTGGTAACCTCCTTGACAATCGTTCCCTTCGCCCGTGTCAGGCTGGAAAGAACCTCTAACTCGATATGATATTTCTTCGCCATTTCAACGGAGCGGTTGTTGAGCACCTGCGCGCCGAGCGTCGCAAGCTCCAGCATCTCGTCGTACGAAATGACGTCCAGCTTCTTCGCCGCCGGAATCTTCCGCGGATCGGCCGTATAGACGCCGTCAACATCCGTGTAGATCTGGCACAAATCGGCGTGCATAGCCGCCGCAATCGCCACGGCGCTCGTATCGCTGCCGCCGCGCCCGAGCGTCGTCATATCGTCATATTTGTTGACGCCCTGAAAGCCCGTGACCACAACGATATTGCGGCGCGCAAGCTCCGCGCGGATGCGCTCCGGATTGACGCGCTTGATGCGCGCGCTGCCGTACGCGGTGGAGGTCGTGAAGCCCGCCTGCCAGCCGAGCAGAGACACAACCGGATAGCCGAGCTGCTCGATCGCCATCGCAAGGAGCGATGCGGAAATCTGCTCGCCGGCCGTCAGCAGCTGGTCCATCTCACGCTTCGAGGGGTTTCTGTTGATTTCCTTTGCTTTCTCAATGAGATCGTCCGTGGTATCGCCCTGCGCCGAAACAACAACGACGACGTCGTTGCCCTCTCTGTACTTGGATGTGACGATATCGGCGACGTTGAACAGACGCTCGGCATCCCGCACCGAGGAACCGCCGAACTTCTGAACGATCAATGCCATAGTGTACCCTTCCTTTCTGCGAGGCATCGCCGTATCCCTTCCGTCCGGCGCCTTTGCCTCTATGTATCCCTGAACTGCGGGCCGACCCGCATCGGAATTTACTCAATAATGATTTTTGCACCCTGCGGATCGGCATGCAGAATCTCAACCCGCCAGCCGTGTACGCCGCGGTCCTCAAGATGCGACGCGCAGGTTCTGCCGAATTCCTCCGCCTCAGCGGTATCGATCATCGAGATGATCGTGGGACCGGCGCCGCTGACATAGGTGCCGAGCGAGCCAAGCTCGTAGCTCATGCGGAACACCTTGTCGTAGTTTTCGATCAGGCCCGAGCGATACGGCTGATGAATTCTGTCCTGCACCGCGACGCGCAGATTCTGCAGGTCGCCGGAGAAAAGCGAAGCCGTCATCAGGCCGGAGCGGGAGAGGTTGTAAACCGTATCCTCGCGCGAATATGAAGCGGGCAGAACGCCGCGCGCTTTTTCCGTTTTCAGCTCAAACGGCGGAATCATGACGGCAAAGCTGATCTTCTCCGAAACGGGAACGCTGACGCTGTATACGCGCTTGCCTTCCATTGCGGAGGCCACCAGACCGCCGGAAATCGCAGGACTGGTGTTATCGGGATGCCCTTCAATCTGTGCCGCAAGATTGATGAGATCCGTCTGCGAAAGCGGGGACCCGAGCATGCGGTTTGCGCCGAGAATGCCGGCGACAATGCACGCCGAGCTGCTGCCGAGACCGCGCGCCATCGGAATATTGTTTTCCTGAATGATGCGCAGGCCGGGCAGCTTCTT
>JBJEOO010000279.1:0-5726 GCA_051880755.1 Hominenteromicrobium sp. | reverse complement strand
GCTTTCTCTGCAAGGGCGGCTGGCCGCGCCACAGGCGCAAGCTGCCCTTGAGAAATTCTCGAAAAAGTGGAAATTCCTCTTTTTCGATACTCAAAGCGGCCGCCCATTTTCACGGGCGGCCGCATGCGCTGCGCTGCAATGGCGCAGGATTTACTGCTTTATTGCTTTATTTCTGCTTTTTGCGGAGGATCAGGAACGCTGCTCCCGCAACCACGACCACGGCCGCGACGATCACAGCAATCAAACCGCCGTTCCCGTCCTTCTCCGCCGCAGCGGGAGCGGAAGGCTCCTCTGTCGCCTCCGGCGTGGGCTCGGGCGTCTCTTCCGGCACAGGCGTTTCCTCGGGCGCAGGCGTCTCCTCCGCCCCAGGCTTCGTCAGGTCAAACGTGGTCTCGATGTACTTGCCGTCGTTGGTCATCACATAGAGGCGGAACGTCCAGGTCTCGCCCGGCTCCGCCGTACCCATCAGCCGCTCCGGCGTGAACTTGAGCGTCCCTTCCCCATTGAAGCTGACGGTATACTTGAACTGCCGGTTCGCTTTTACAAGGACAGGCAGCTTTTCCGCATCCGGAACCTCATCGTGGCCGTCAACGGTCAGGCAGGCAATGCCCGCGCCCGCAGCCTTCAGCTTGTTGGATTTGAACCGGGAATCGAGCGTCACCGCATCCGTATCGAGGATGTATGTATCCGCCTCGCCCTCAACGGGTACAAGGTTGGCTTCGATGGTCTCGATCGCCGTTGCGGAAGGATCCTGCTTCTCATGCACGATATAGGCAAGGCGTCCGCTCCAGGCCTCGTCCAGCTGATCCGCGCGGTAACGGCGCAGGCAGGATACGTCAGAGCCTGCCGCAGAATCGCTGGAGTAGAAGTACTCTACACCGTCGATCGTCTCATAGCCCGTGATGGTGATGAGGTGGCCCGCCGTGTTGTTTGCCGCACCGTTTTCAAGGTACGGGTAGCTTCCGCTCTGGCTGGAGGAATAGTGTACGCTCAGGCCGACCGGATTGCCGTTGGCAAGCTCGTTACGCAGCAGGTCGAAATCGCCATACTGCACATAGGCGTCATAGCCGAGGGAACCCGCTGTGGCAACGCTGAACGCCCAGTTGCCAAAGCCATCGTAAGCGGAATCATAGCAGAGCAGAGCGACCTGTTCCGGCAGCAGATCTTCGCCATGCGCGTTGAGGATCGTGCAGATGGTGGTGGCGCTGCAGATCACGTTTCCGATGCTGGATTCGCGCACCATCTGCGAAATCGCCGGGCAGGTGGGCTCAACCTTTTCCGGCAGCTGGCCATCATAAAGGGAATGGGCCAGCGAAGTCTGAATGGCCTGCCCCTCAAGCGTGTTCTTATATGTTGCCGCCACCTGCTCGAGCACCGGCGTTACAGCAGGATCATCCGTGTGCAGCACGGCCTTGAGCTGAACCAGGCTTGCCGTTTCGCCGTTTGAACCGTAAACGGTGAATATGTCCGTATCGACGCCGGCAAGTTCCGTTTCGGTGTTGGCGCTCCTGCGCTTTGTGATGTCGCGCGTCCACTTGCCCCAGGAAAGCCACTCCGTCCATTCCTTCTTCATGTCCACATAGGCGCGCGCCATGACTTCCACATAAGTCCCTTCAGGCACATCTGCATTCCAGGAAGCAACGAGGTATTCAAAGGGTTCTACCTCGAAGATCTGGGAAACATATTCGCCGTCCGTTCCGCCTGCGGCAAGGCGCAGCGCGCCGTCGCTCGTTTCGGAAGCGGAAGCCTCCACGCCCGTGAGCGTGCCTTTTTCAAAATCCTCAAGTGTGGCGATCTTGATGAGATTCCCGCCAACCGGTTCGCCCTTATCCTTTGCAAACGAAATGTTTGCCAGGGAGAGCATAAGAAGCAGTACAAGCATCAGGCTTGCGATCCGTTTTACAGATTTCATGTTTTCTCCTTTTAATGTTTGGTTTTGTGATTTCCAGTGAAAACCGTGAAAGCCGCATAGCGTCCCCGGCGGGCAATATCCGCCGGGGACGCCAGATCGGCATTATTTAAACGTGGTACGCTGTGCAATGCCCTTGATGGCCGAGATGACCCAGTCATATTCCGCAGCCGTGATGATCGCGCCGCAGTATTCGCACTTTGCAGTATGGTTCAGGTCGAGCGGCGCGCCGCAGTTCGGGCAATGCGCCGTTTCGTTGGATTCGGCCTTCACAGTCTTCGTGCCCTTCGTGCGGACGAGCGTCCATTCGTAGGTCATGAATCTTTCTGCCGTCTTGTTTCCGCTTACAACGGCGCCCGTTTCATCCGAAACAGTGTAATCCACAATGCGCGTGTTCACAATCGCCGTGATGATATCGTTCTTTTCATCCTGCCCGAAGCCGGTCAGATCCACGCCGAGCACGGCAATGCGCTCGATGTAATTCGTCTGCCCGTTCCGGATGAGCGCCTCAAGCTGGTTGCCCATCTGGTTGAAGAGCGCGTCCGTCATGCTGGTGCGCATCTCATCCCACTTTTTGTTCTGCCAGCAATCCTGCATGCGGATGTACAGATTGCCGATCTTCTCCTTCATGGCCTCTTCGGAGAAGTTGGGGTCAAGCTCCTTGAGCTGCGCGATCGTCATCGGGAGCACGGTACGCGCTGCGCCGGGATTTACAGGACGGTTGCTGTTTCCATTCTTTGCAGCTTTGCTGCGGAAGGCAATGAACAGGATAATGGCCAGGATGATCAGGGCGGGCCAAAAATCCCCCTCGTTATCGTAATTGCCGCTGCTGACATAGCTGCTGCCGTAATCGTCGCTGCCCCAGTCACTGCTGCCCCAGTCACTGCTGCCCCAGTCACTGCTGCCCCAATCGCTTCCTCCGCCATAGTCGGAGTCGCCGGCAAAGCCGCCCGCATCCGCAAGGCCCGTTGCCGGGAGCAGAAGAAGCGCCGCCATAAGCATGCAAGCCAGAAGGAGCGGCCATATACGTTTCTTTCTCATTGCAAACTATCCCTTTCTTTCACTTTGGGCACGCGCCCGAAAAAACAATCCTGATGTGATATATATTATAATTCATTTCCCGCACACATGTCTACACCCAACCGAAGAAGGCCGTTTTCAAGCAGATTCTTCTTTTCTTTCATGATTTGGTATGATATAATGCAGACGAAAATCATAATGTTCCAAGGGGGTTTTTATATGATCTGCCCGAATTGCGGCGCCAATAATTCCGATTCCACAAAATTCTGCACCGGCTGCGGCGCACGTTTGGATTCTGCCACCCAGCAGCAGAACTATCAGCAGCAGGCTTATCAGCCCGCGCCCGTTGCAGCACAGCCCGATGTCAGCCAACCTCTCACGACCGGCCAGTTCTTCCTGATGGATCTCGTCGCTGCGATCCCGCTCGTCGGGCTCATCATGTGCTTCGTTTGGGCCTTTGGCGACAGCACCAACCTGAACCGCAAAGCCTGGGCCAAAGCGAAGCTCCTCTGGATCCTCGTCGGCATCGTACTGGCCATCCTCTTTGTCGTGCTGTTTGCCGGCATTTTCGCTTCCCTCATAAACGAGATCGCTTACTCGTTTTAATCCTCTGTTTTAACATTTGACTTCAGAATTCCGCAGAAGATCCCCCCTCCAAACAGGGGGTCTTCTTTTATGGCAAATAAGTTCTCAGGTTTCAAGGAGTTTTCCCATGCAAAAGCGCGTTGTTTCTCCCGGTGCAGAGGTTCTGCTGCGTGCAGGGCTTTCCAAAGGCATTGCCGCAAAATCTTCCCGCGTCGGCCTCATTACGAACCCGACCGGTGTGCTCTCAGACCTGCGGCCTACTTGGGACGTGCTCGCGGAGCTTTATACGCTCACCGCATTGTTCTCCCCGGAACACGGCGTGCGCGGGGACGTGGATGCGGGTGACGATGTGCCGGACTATATCGATGATGTGACCGGCCTCCCCGTTTACAGCACCTATGGGCCGGGAAAAGACGCCGCTTTCCGCAAAATGGCGGAGCTGGACTGCGTGTTTTTCGACATGCAGGATGTGGGCGCGCGCTATTATACCTATCAATACACCATGACGGAATCCATGGAAGCCTGCGGCGCTGCGGACGTTCCGTTCGTTGTGCTGGACCGGCCGCCCATGATCGGCTGCTTCCCACAGGGCAACATCTTGGTCCCCGCCTTTTCCTCCTTCGTCGGGAAATACCCGACTGCCGTGCGCACCGGCCTGACCATCGGTGAATTTGCGCGCTTTATCAATGAAACGGAGCACATCGGCTGCGCGCTGACCGTCATTTCCTGCGCAGGTGTGACGCGCGGCCTCTTTTATGATGAAACCACGCTGCCTTTCATACCGCCTTCCCCCGCAATTCCGACCGTGGATTGCGCGCTCGTTTACCCGGGCACCTGCCTGCTGGAAGGCACAAACCTTTCCGACGGGCGGGGCACAGCCAAACCCTTTGAGATGATTGGCGCGCCATGGCTCCGCGCGCGGGATGCGATCGCCTCGCTTGACGCTTTGCCGCACGAAGGCTGCCTGTTCCGCGAAACGTATTACACGCCATACAGCGCAAAATTCCGCGGCGAGCGCTGCCGCGGAATCCAGATCCACATCACGGACCGTGTGCATTTCCGCCCATTTGAAACGGCGCTGCGCCTGCTTTCCGTCATTCGCGCGCAGAATCCGGAATTCGCCTTTACAGACCCGGCCTTTGAAAGCAAACTGTTTGGCTCGGACGCGTTCGTCTCCGATTCGTTCGATTGCGAGCGCTATATCGCCGCGCTCGACGCTCCGCTTGCGGAATATCAAAGGAAGATCGACCCGTTTTATCTGTATGAAGTGTAGTAGCGGCTCGCATACTTCGCACAAAGCCTTTTCTTGTTTTTTCGCTGAGTTCGTATCCGTCACATTCGGCAACCCCTGAGACGCTGCTGTTTTCTCCGCCGTGTCGTCCGGCGCTTGAGGTCATATTTCCTTATGTATGTTGTTTTTTCTCTCTGCTTCAGGTATATTATAAGAGAATAGACCTTGACTGCTTAGGTCAGGACCGACGGGTGTTGGGATCCGTGCAGGCCCGCTAAGCGGAGCAAGGTCTATGTTATTCTGTATTTTCTTGCCTGATTTGTTTTGCTTTTTCTCGCCTCTATGCGAAATATCAACGGCAAATTGAGCCATTTTTTCTGTATGAAGTATTGCGTCTCACATACTTCAAAGCCTTTTCTTGTTTTTTCTCCGTGCTCACAGCCGTCACAATCTATAACTCCTGAGGCGCTGTTGTTTTCTCCGCTGCGTCGCCCGACGTTTTTAGCCATGTTTTCTTAATATGCGTGTTGTTTTTTCTCTCTGCTTCAGGTATATTATAAGAGAATAGACCTTGATTGCTTGTGGCTTGCTCGACAGGTGTTTGGACCTGTGCTGATACGCCAAGCGGTGCAAGGTCTATGTTATTCTGTATTTTCTTACCTGATTTGTTTTGCTTTTCTCGTCTCTATGCGAAATATCAACGGCAAATTGAGCCATTTTTTCTGTATGAAGTATTGCGTCTCACATACTTCAAAGCCTTTTCCTGTTTTTTCGCCGCGCTTGCATCCATTACTCCTGACAGCTCTGAGGTGCAATTGTTCTTTTCGCTGCATCGCCCAACGTTTGATGCTATTACCCCGTCGAATTTAAGTTGTTTTTTCCAAAAGTTCAGGTATACTATATAAATAGACCTTTACTGATTGAGATGGAGGGTGAACGCATCCCCGCCACAGTCAATCAGATACTTTCGCGCGAATGTGT
>JBJEOO010000278.1:0-5734 GCA_051880755.1 Hominenteromicrobium sp. | reverse complement strand
TCAAAAGCAGAGAAGACCCGTTCCCCCGGGTCTTCTCTGCTTTTGTCCGTTTTTTACCGCCGCACAAGCGCTGCGGCTTCCCGTGCAAGCGCCTCAATGGCGTCAAAATCGCCGCTGTCAAGCAGCTTCTCCGGCACCATCCAGCTTCCGCCGCAGCAGACAACATTTTTCAGCGCCAGATAAGACGCCGCGTTTTCGGCGCTGATGCCGCCCGTGGGCATGAAGGCCATCCGGCCATAGGGGCCGGCAAGCGCCTTGAGCATCTTCACGCCGCCGACAACCTCCGCCGGGAACAGCTTGACAAAATTCAGGCCGAGCCGCATACACGTCTCAACCTCCGTCGGCGTTGCACAGCCGGGAATGACCGGCACGCGGTTAGCCAAGCACCAGCGCACGACGTCCGGATTCGTGCCCGGGCTGATAACGGCCGATGCGCCGGCCTGTACGGCGCGCCGCGCGGTTTCAACGGTCAGCACCGTGCCCGCGCAGACGCAGACATCCGGCATTTCCCGGGCAATCCGCCGGATGGCCTCTGCCGCAGCCGCTGTGCGGAACGTGACCTCTGCCGCCGGCAAACCGCCGTTTTTCAGTGCGCGGGCCAGCGGCACCGCTTTTTCCGGATCGTTGATTTTAATTACCGGGATAATCCCGATGGAAGCAAGCCTTTCCCTGATTTCCATGTCTTCTGCCAACCTTTCCTGTTTCTGTCTTGTATTGTATCACCGGCCTCCCCGCTTTGCAAGGCAAATCCGCGCCCTTTGTGCGTCCTGCCGAAAAGCGCACAGAAATCTCTCGCAAATTGCCGTCTTGCCATTCTCCCCGCATTCCGCTATACTGAAGAAAATCCAAAGCAAAGTGAGATGTCTGTTTGTTAATAGCTCTGTAACGGAAAGATAAGGCACACCGCCGCCAAAGCCGCATGCCCGTGCGGCTTGGCTTTGCTGTGTTCCGCTTCCGAAGCAGAGCGGCACGGAGTTCCCGCGCGCAGCTGCCGTTTTCGGAAGCTGCGCCTTTTTTCTGCACCCGGATGCGCGGAGAACAAATTTTTCGGAAAGAAGGATACCCTATGTCTTACACCTTTAAAAAAACCGATTTTGCCGCCATTCGCCCGCAGGTTGACGCATATCTCGCCGCCCTGACCGGCCCGGTCGATGATTTCTGGGAGAATCATATCCTGCGCGCCGACGCATACGCCGTCTGCCGCGGAGCGGAAACCGTGGGCTTCTTCTGCTGTCTGCAGGAAGAAACGCCGCGCATGACGGCTTTTTGGGTGGATAACACCGTTTCAACCGCCGATTCGGAGGCAATCTTTGAAAAAGTGCTCACTGAGCGGCACATTGCGCACGCTTTTGTCGCCACCTGCGACGAGCTTTTTCTCTCGCTGTGCATGACGTACCAGACAAAAGCGGAAATACAGGCATACTTCTTCCAGATCGACCGCACACAGGATACGCGCCCGGCGGAGTTCGGCGCGGACTGCATGCGGCGCGTAACCGCCGGCGAGCTGCCGGAGGTTTTTGCGCTGACCGGGGATTTCTTCGTCAACGACCTGACCGCCGCAGACATCGAATCGGGACGCATAGAGCTGTACCGCGCCGTTGAAAACGGCGAAACACTCGGCTTCGGCGTGATGATTCCCGACCGCCTGCTGCCGGATCTGCTCCCCTGCGGCGAGATCGTTCTGGAACCGCACCGCCGGCGCGGCGTGGCGCGCAGCCTGCAGCTTTTCATGCACGAGCGCTGCGCGGCGCTCGGCAAACGTCACATCGGCGGCTGCTGGTTTCACAACAAGCCGAGCCGCAATACGTTCGACAGCGCCGGCCTGTACTCCCGCACCCGGCTTTTGAACATCACGTTCTGAAATAAAATATCAATTGATATTTTATGCTTGACAAATCCTTTCCCGGGTGGTATTTTAAAAATATCACGTGATATTTAATAAAAGAGAGGTACCCATCATGGCACGAACACCGCGCATCACACCGGAAATGCTTGTGGACGCCGGCGTAAAGCTCGTTCTGGAGGAAGGCATCGGCGCGCTCAATATCCGCAGCCTTGCCGCGCGGATCGGCTGCTCCATCCAGCCGATCTTCCGCAATTTCGGCAGCATGGACGCGCTCAGGGCGGAAATCCTCCGGGGGCTGGACGCGGTTTATCAGGCGTTCATCGCGGAGCGTGTGGACAAAAACGATTATCTGTTCACGATCAGTCTTGCGCACATTGCGCTTGCCGGTGAGCAGCGGAACCTGTTCGGCGCCATGTTTCTGACCGGCGAATTCGGCACACGGACGGTCGGGCAGATCATTCAATCGAGCTGGAACCGCGAGACAATCGAATGCACGGCCGAACAATACGGCCTTTCGCTTCCGGAGGCGGAAGCCGTCTACCGCGATGTGCGGTTTTACACCTTCGGCATTGCGCAGTCGGTATATGCCGGCACCGTGATGCTTGAAGACGGAGAAGCCGCCTCCCTGCTGCGCAGCGCAATCGCCTGTTTTGCCGGGAAGCCCCGAGTATAGTCTTTTGAAAGGATTTGTATGAAATGATCAATGAAAAGGAAAACGCCTTCCTGCGCGAGCTGAAAGCATGGCTCGCAGAAACCGAGAATACGCCGCTTGAAGAGATGGACGCATTCTTCACACAGCGTGTGCACGGATATGAAACCCATATGCTGTCCCATTGGTCGGCGGATTATGTGCGTCTTGCCGATGCGCTTCCTGCGGATACCGGGCGCATCCTCGACCTCGGCTGCGGTACGGGGCTTGAGCTTGATGAAATCTTCCGCCGATTCCCTGATATGCGGGTCACCGGCATTGACCTTACGGCCGCCATGCTGGAAAAGCTCCGTGAAAAGCACGGCAGCCGCGCGCTCGAGCTGATCTGCGGCAGCTACTTTACCGAGCCGTTTCCCGGCCCGTTCGATGCGGTCGTTTCCTTTGAATCGCTGCACCACTTCACGGCAGCGGAAAAGCTGCCGCTTTACAAAAAGGTTTTTGATGCACTGAAGCCGGGCGGTGTATTTCTGAACTGTGATTACATCGCGTGCTGCGGCGAGGTGGAGACGCTCCTGCGCGAAACCTGCATCCGCCGGCGGAAGCAGGCCGGCATCCCGGACAGCGTATTCATCCATTTCGATACGCCGCTGACCGCCGAGCACGAGCTGCAGGTTCTGCGCGACGCAGGCTTTGCCGATGTTTCCGCCGCGCCCGGTCCCGACGCCGTACTGATCACCGCCAAAAAAGCATCGTGAAACGCGCCCCATGTATCCAATCCCGATACATGGGGCGCGGCGTTTATCTGTCCGTCTTTTCAGCCTGCCACAGCTCCAGCAGCTTTTTGGCCACGCCGTCCTCCCGGTTGGAGCCGATCACAGCGGTGGCCTCCGCTTTGAGGCTTTCCGCGGCGTTCGCTACGGCATAGCTTTCATCGGCGATGCGGAACATGGAGCGGTCGTTGTCTCCGTCTCCGAAGCAGACGATCCGCCCGCAGCCGTACAGCGATGCGAGCCGCCGCACGGCATTCGCCTTGCTCGCCGCTTTCGGCATCACCTCAAACCAGTAGGTGTCCGAATACACATCCTTTTGCAGAAGGACGTTGAAGCGCTCGGACGCCAGAACCTCTCGGTACGGCGCCTCACACCGCGCCGCGTCGTCCTCGATCATTGTAAAATAGAACGCGCGACCGTCGTAAAGCGTTTCAGGCGTCACGGCGCATAATCTTCGATCCCCTTTACGTGAATCAAGATAGTTCTGCAAACCGCGGCTGGGATGATCCGGCAGATACGCGACGCGCTCCGAAGCCGCATCGCCCCCCGCGCGCGAGTAGACCACTGGGCGAAGTCCGGCACGCATAAAGACCGTGCGGAGAAACGACGTTTCCTCCGGCGTAAAGTAAACCGCGTTGAGAATGGTGCCATCGGCGGCATCGGCAATCGCCTCGCCGTTATAGACGATGACCGGCAGATGGATTCTGCCGAGCGCACCGGTGACCTTGCCCGCCGTATTGAAGGAGCGCGCCGTCGCGTATGAAAAGAGCATGCCCTCGCGCACAAGACGGCGGATTGTCTCCGCTGTGAACGGAGAAAGGCACACCTCCGGACAAAGAAGTGTGCCGTCGAGATCGGATATATACAGTGTGCTGCCCATCTCAACCCCCGGTGCGCGTTCAGGCGTTTGCTTTGGAGCTTGCGCTGAAAATGGCGCCGCGTACGCCGTCAAGCTTGACGGTGATGCCGGACTTCAGCAGGTCGGTGGCATGTGCCGCGCCGACAATGGCGGGCTTATCGAGCGCCATCGCCGCGATCGCCGCGTGCGAGTTGACACCGTCCATTTCGGTGACGATGCCGGAAGCCTGACGGATCAGCGGCATCAGCGCGTTTGTGGTTTTCGGAAGCACGAGGATGTCGCCGCGCTTGAACTTCTGCAGCGCCTCCTCCTCGGTTTTGCAGACGCAGAGCGGCCCGCAGACGCTCAGCTCGTTGACGACCGTACCGGAAACGAGGACGTCGCCGACAAGATGCACCTTGAGCATATTGGTGGTGCCGGAAATGCCGAGCGGAATGCCCGCCGTAATGACGGCAATATCGCCCGCCTTGACAAGCCCGCGGGATTCCGCAACGCTCACGACGTGCTCAAAAAGCTCATCGGTGCTCGTTTTCTCCTCGAGCATAACCGGAACAACACCCCAGGAAAGGCTCATCTGATTCAGCACCTTGCGGTCCGTTGTGCCGCTGATGATCGGGCATGCCGGGCGGTATTTAGAGATCATGCGCGCCGTGAGGCCCGTTTTGGAAACCGTCATGATGGCAACCGCGCCGAGGTCATGCGCCGTCGTGCAGGTCGCGTGCGAGATGGCGGAGGTCACATCCTTCTGCGTCGGGATCTCCCACTGTTCGAGCTGGCGGATATAGTCAATATCATTTTCGGTACGCTCCGCGATGCGCACCATCGTGCGGACGGATTCCACCGGATAGGCGCCGGCGGCCGTCTCGCCGCTGAGCATGATGGCGCTTGTGCCGTCATAAATGGCGTTGGCCACATCGGTCGCCTCGGCACGCGTCGGCCGGGGATTCTTGATCATCGAATCGAGCATCTGCGTCGCGGTGATGACCTGCTTGCCGGCGGCGTACGCCTTGTGAATCAGTTGTTTCTGAAGCACCGGGATTTCCTCCATCGGAATCTCGACGCCCAGATCGCCGCGCGCCACCATGATGCCGTCCGAAACGCGGATAATGTCGTCAATATTCTCCACGCCGTCCGTGTTCTCAATTTTCGCGATGATGCGGATATTGCGGCAGTTGTGATGCTCCAGCTCGTTGCGGATCATCACGATATCCTCCGAGGTCCGCGTGAACGAGGCCGCAATAAAATCAAAGTCCTCCTGCACGCAGAATGCCAGATCCGCGCGGTCGCGCTCGCTGATATACGGCATGGAAAGCGTCACGCCCGGGACATTGATTCCCTTATAGGAGGTGATCGGGCCGCCGTTCAGCACGCGGCACTCGATATCCGTGTCATTGACATGCTCGACAACCATCTCAATCAGGCCGTCGTCGATCAGAATATGGGTGCCGATATTCACATCCTTCGGCAGATCCTTGAAGGTAATGGAACAGCCCTCCGCATCACCCGGACGGTCAAGTGTGGAGAGTGTATACTTCTGTCCGTAAGCCAGCGTGACTTTCTTCTCAAACTGGCCGGTGCGAATCTCCGGGCCTTTTGTATCGAGCAGAATC
>JBJEOO010000277.1:0-5747 GCA_051880755.1 Hominenteromicrobium sp. | reverse complement strand
TGCGCGAACCGCGCAAAACGGGATATGGCGTGCATGCTGACGCTGACCAGTTCGGTAAAAGCCGCAACATTTTCATGAATGCCCGCCGGAAGCGGAACCAAGCGATCCGGTTTCAGCGGAACATACTCCTGAAGGAAGCCGTCGCAGCTGCTTCCGGCAAACCTTGAAGTGCGCAGATAATTCTCCGCAATCAGCGCATCCTGCTCCGCCGGCTGGTTGGGAATCATAACCACCTTCGTACCGGCCGCCATTGTATGCGTCGGATCATAAACGACTTCGCCGATTCCCTCATGAATCAATGCCATCGGCAGCTTCTGCGCGAGAACGGCCGCGTCGCGCGTGCCCTGATAATACCGTTGATCGGCATGGCAGATGGAAAGATAGGTCGGACGCACCAAAACGTCGTCCCCAAACAGATTCAGATCCGTGAACGCCACCTCAAAACGGCGCGGCGCCGTTAAGCGGTAAACCGTATTCAGCATTTCTCATTCACCTCGAGCAGGGATTTCGCAACCTGAAGATCGTACGGATAAGTAATCTTGATGTTGAAGGTTTCCCCTTCCACAAGATGCACGCGCTGACCTTTCAGGACGAAAATCTTCGCCGCATCCGTCAGAATCTCTTTTTCTTCCGGAGAAAGGGATTCATAAATATTCTTCAGCTTCAGTGCCTTAAAGGACTGAGGCGTCTGCCCCTGATACATTTTCCGGCGGTCCGGAATGGCGCTGATGATCCTGCCGTCCTGACTCTCCACAATCGTGTCCGTAGCGGGAACCACCGTATCGCAGGCATCGAATTCCTCCGCAAAGCGGATGTTTTCCTCAATAATGCGGTGTGTGACAAACGGACGCACGGAATCGTGCGTGACAATGATGGTGTCCGCATCCAGGCCGTAATTCTTTTCAATATAATCCACCGAACGCATGATTGTCTCGTTGCGTGTTGCGCCGCCTTCGATGACCGCAATGCGGTCGCTGCTGCCCAAATAGCGGCGGACCAAATTCTTTGTGTGGTTGATCCACGCATTCGGACAAAGCACAATCACCTTTTCCAGATGCGGATTCGTATAGAATTTCTCCAGCGTATAAATAATAATCGGTTTGTCATGAATCGTCAGATACTGCTTCGGCTTTTCCACATTGCCCATGCGGCTGCCGATGCCGCCCGCAAGAATTACGCCAAAAACCATTGTTCTTCACTGTTCCTTTCCTTTATTTTGATAATAAGGAGCGTATCAAACCGGCGACACGTTCCGTTGACCGGCCATCCCGCTCGTCAAAAAAGCGCCTGCAGAAGGGCTCGATCTTCCCGGTTTCAAAATCTTCCTGACGGATCGCTTCGATCAGCTCTTCCTCCGTCACGACAATTTTTCCCGGAACAAAGCTTTCATATTCGTAATAGAAATCACGCTGCGCAATATACTCGCGCAGATCATACGCATACAGAAGCATCGGAATGTTCAAAAGCGACGCCTCAAACACCGCCGAAGAATAATCCGTCACAAGCAGATCCGTAATAAACAGCAGATCGTTCAGTTCGCTTTCATTGGAAAAATCAAGAATCTGATGCGCATATTCCTGCGGGATTTCAAACCGCTCCCGACAAAACGGATGCAGCTTCAAAATGACCGCATACTCGCCGCCCGTTGCTTTCACAATCTCCTCCGGATGGAAACGGTTCAGCGGATAATAAGCCGTTTTCTGACCGTTGCCGCGGAAGGTCGGTGCAAAAAGCAATACCTTTTTTTCCTTCAGAATCGGGTATTTGGCATACAGCGTTTTCTTTACCTGCGCTGCATAATCCGCCCGCATAAAAATATCCGTGCGCGGAACGCCGGTCGCCGCTATATGACTCTGCGGCAGGCCGAAGCCCTCCGCGTAAAACTTCGCAATTTCCTTTGAACTGACAATCGCGTAATCGTATTGGCGGTGGTTAACACTGTCCTGCTTCGGGCCGCCCGCTTTGCCGATGCGGGAGAAGCCGAAGGTTTTGAAAGCGCCGCAGGCATGCCAAAGCTGAATCAGACGGACACCGCGCCGTTTATCGACATAATTCAAAAGCTGAAAGAAGTCGTCAACCAGAACGACGGAAGAGGTTGCGTATAAATAGAGGAATCGAAGAATATTTGCGGGCCGCATATGGAAATGCGCATCCGCCTTCATCAGGAATCTGAATTCAAGAGATGGATCCTTTTTCAGTTCTTCATAGACAAACTCCGGATTTCCGGTCAAATCACTGCGCCGGCTCGACAAAAACGCAATCCGGTTTTTCCGGACCGGGCAGAAAACGCAGATACACCTGTACAGCATATTCAGGCCGCGCATAATCATGCTACGTCCCAGCTTGACATGCCACAAGCCCTGATAGCTGTATTTGAGCTGCATCAGGAAGCGCAGCCCCGCCCGCTGACCGTCTTTGACCGTCGGTGCAGCGGCCGCCACATGAAACAGCGAAAGCAGCGCGTCAAACAGGAACCACGGAAGCAGCGCCAGAGACAGCACCGCCAAGAGCAGATGGTGAATCCACCGCAGCAATCCGCGGAAAACCTTCCGGGCCGTACCGATCTGCTCCGCCTGACTTTCGTGAAATTTTCCCCTTTTAGCCGGTTGGAACACAATCTCCTTTTTCTCCGGCCTGAATTCCACGCGATACCCTTCCGCCTCCGGCTTCGCATCACTGCTTATCCGGAGTGGAAGCGGATAAACCGTTTCTTCCCCATAGATCAGCTCAATCCGTATATGGACCGGAGCATCCGTCAGCGGCCTTGTAAACAGATACGGCAGGCGAATCCGGGCATTCGCGAAAATCACCGAATGCTGCAAATCGTCTTCCGGGTAATAGGAACAGATCTCCGCGGGGAACCGCCGGTTCTCCTGATCATCTTTGAAAATCAACGCCACCTTCGGCGAATGGACATTGTTTCGATACGCACACTTTATACTGAACGAAAACAGAAGAACATCCTCTTCCGCATTTTCCTCCAATTCAAAGCTTTGCAGTAATAATTCAGCTTGCAAAGTACCTGATTCTCCCTTCTGCAGAAGCCGTTATATCATCGAACGAATCAGTTCGGCCGCACGCATGGCCGCCCGGCCGTCGGCCCCATTCATATTTACAGCGCAGAATGTACGCAGCTTCTCTGCCTCAAAATCGCGCTTTTGAAGCGCATCCGTAAGTGCCTGCGGCGTTCTGACCAGTTTGCCCGGTATCCAGGAAACAAAATCGCAGTAAAAATCCCGCGCCGCAATGTATGCTTCGAGGTCAAAGGCGTAAAACAGCATCGGGATATTCAGCAGCGCCGCTTCATAAACAACCGAGGAATAATCGGTAATCAGCACGTCCGTTACAAACAGGAGATCATTCAGCTCCGCATCCTCCGAGCAGTCCAGCACGCGGTCGGCATAAACCGGGTCGACGGAAAACCGTTCCGACACATACGGGTGCATCTTAATCAGAAAAGCCGTGTCCTCCCCCAGTTCCGCCAGCAGCCGGTTGATCGGAAAACGATCCAGCGGATAAAAGGCGTTTCCCTTGCCGCCGCCGCGAAAAGTCGGCGCAAAAAGCACGATGCGCTTTCCCGCGAACGAAGGATACTCCGCAAAAAAGCGGCTGCGCACCCGGCTGCGGTATGCACGGTCAAAAAACACATCGGTACGCGGAACCCCCAGCGGATAGACGCATCTGCTCGGTATGCCGAATCCTTCCGCATAGCAGAACATAATATCCCGGGAGCTTACGATGGCCGCGTCATACTGGCGATGATTCCCGGATGACTGAAGCAGGCTGGTATCCTTTCCCAACCGGGAAAAGCCGAACGTCTTAAAGGCACCGCACGCATGCCAAAGCTGCACAACTTTCGTCTCTTTTCTTCGCGGAACATAGCTCAGATACAAATAATAATCGTCGACCACCAGCACACGCGACGTCGCATACAAATAGAAAAAGCGGAAAAGACTTTCAAAGGAAAAGCCCGCGCACCCGAGCTGTACCTGAAGGTCAAGCGCGCCCCCTTCCGCCAGCTTTTCATAGACAAAAGCCAGATTGCCGGAAAGCGCTTCACGGCGATTGGAGCAAAAGCTCACACGGTTCGGATGAACCCTCAGCAATCTGTACGGCAGATACGCCATGTGCATCAGCCCCGTGCAAAGCAGCTTTTTCCGTTCTTTGCCGTTTGCGCGGAAAAAGCCGCGCAAATTCCGGTATACAGGATGAAGCCGCAGCGTTTTTCCCGCATGCAGCGCAATCTCCGTACCCAGCGTTTCCACCGTCCAGCCGTCAAGGGCCTTTTCCGGCAGCTTCACGGAAATCGGCTGCATATGGTCCAAAAACGTTATCGAAAAATCGCGCAGTTTTTTTCCGTTCCGGAACAGATTCCACAGCTCATACGCATATGAAGCCATAAAGCTGCCGCCTGACCCGGCCTGCGCAGGCAGCGGCAGGATCCGATCCTCCTCGTTTATCCGGAAGCGCACGGACAGGCGCGGCGGCTGGACGGCGTTTGAAGCCTGCACGCCTTTTATACGAATGGAAAAAACCAGCTTTTCCAATTTCCAATCCGCAATCTCAAACATGGCCGTTCTTCATCCTTTTCCGAAAATGTGTGCTTTACAGCTCCTTCAGGGCAGCTTCTCTTTTCGCGCAGGAAACATCCGCCGATTCATCCGTACGCATATACCGGAAAATCAGATTCACAATCCGCGCGACGTTGTTCCGGTCACAGGTCTCGACAAATTCGCGCCGGAAGGCCTCGAGCTTTTCAAAATCATACGGCTCGTTCAGGATCTTATGCAGCAGCGTGCCGAAATCCTTTGAGGCGCAGTGCGGCATTTCGGCGAGCGGGTTAAAGTTCAGACCGCGTGTTTCGGCGTACTCATCCACATCATATACATAGAAATAAACCGGCTTGCGGATCAGGCTGGCTTCAATGGAAATGGCCGAATAGTCCGTGATCACGGCGTCAGCCGCAGCCATCAGGGTAAAGGTGCCGAACTTCTCGCATTCCATAAACGGCGGCAGCTCCGGATGCTTTTGCAGCCGCTCGCGGTCCAGCGGATGAAGCCGGACGATCAGATTGACGTCCGCCTCGCGGGCCGCACGCAGAACCGGCTCCAGCTCCGGCATTCCGCCGTCCCGGAAGGTGGGCACATACAGGATATTCTTTCTGCCGCGCAGCTCCGGATACGCCGCGTAAAACCGGCGCCGGCAGCGCGAACGGTCCATTTTCAGAATCGCATCGACGCGCGGCACGCCGATCACCCGCAGCTTGTCCCTGGAGACGCCGAACGCCTCCTGATAGATTTCCGCGGTACGGCGGCTGGCGCAGAGCACGCAGTCATAGTTTTTGTGCATGTCCATGTGATCGGCAATCTCCGGGTCGCGTCCGCCCGGCACGGAAAGCGCCTGCCTGCCGAACTTCTTGATTGCGCCGAGCGCGTGCCAGACCTCTATGACGCGCAGCTCCGGCCTGTGCCTGAGCATGCTGACCGGAATGCAGTAGCCGTCCACAATACAGACTCTGGCGGTTGAAAGCTGCGCCGCACAGTGCAGAAGATGAAAGCCGTAGGCAATATAACCGGCCGGTGTATCGCCGGTTTCCCGGCACAGGTATACAATGCGCACCGTCGGATCACGCCGGGCGATTTCCTCGCCGATCTGTTCAAAATCGGGGCGAAGCTTGTTCGACTGGCGGCTGATCATCACAACCTTCTTCTGCAGAGGCCGCAGCTTGAACAGCGCATATAACGCTC
>JBJEOO010000276.1:0-5825 GCA_051880755.1 Hominenteromicrobium sp. | reverse complement strand
GAACCGCCGAGATCAATTGCGATTGTTTTCATTCCGCGCCGTCTCCCTTCTCCGCGGGCTTAAACCAGCACCGCTTCGCCGTCTCTGCAGACGACGCGCACGGGGAAGCCCTGCGTCCGGATGGAGCCGTAATCATGCCCGGCGTCCGAGGGCCAGCAGGCGCCGACAACGAGATCCGCATCGCCGGTATTCACAAGCCGGTGCGCAATGTGACCGCCGATATAGTGGAGCGAACCGGCCGTCACACGCTGTGCCGTGCAGGCTCCGCTCTCCTCCATCAGAAGCAGCACGCCCTGTCCGGAAATGCCCCAGTAATATTCCGCCGTCTCGCGTCTCGCGTGAAAATGCCCCTTGGTCATGAAGTATTCATCGCCGACCCGGCCCGGGTGAATGCAGCTTGTTCCGAAGAACAGGCCGCCGGCCGTGCCTTCCGCCACAGCCGCATGCGTGCTGACCTCATAGACAATCTGCTCCGGATTCATTGCCGCTGCCGCTTTGCGGTCGGCAAAGATCCCCTCGATTTCCGAAAAACGCTTCTGCGCATGCGCGGTATCCGCACCGCTGATGTCTCCGGTGCGAAGGTCATAGAACACTGTGCTGTCCGATATGTTCATAAGGCTCTCCCTCAAATCATTTTACTGTTGTGGATGATATCGGTCATCTCACAGTGCCACGCTTTTTCACGCCACATGCCGACAAACTGCGGGCCGCAGAAATTGCTGGTTGCCATGCCGGCATAACAGCCTGTTTCCGCCGCCGTGGTGACACCCAGACGGTTCAAATCGAGAATCCAGTCCCAGTTCAGCAGCGGCCAGTCCTTGTAATCCACAACGGACCAGCACTCGGTCGTGACGACCGGCTTATCCCACCGCTTGGCCCATTCGGCGACGCGATGGATTTCATCCACCAGACACTGGTCGTAATGTGCCTTGGACTCGCGGTAAATTCTTTCGCCCTTCAGGGCCATGTTGGTATAGCCCGTATCATCGAAGCGGCCGAAGTCGTACCCGACCTTCCCGTAGAATTCGCTTCCGGTCGTCATCCAGGTGTGCTGCTCGATAAAGTCGAGGAAGCTGACGTCGTCCTCACTGCCGCGAACCGAATGGCAGAAAGAGAAGGTGACCGGAATACCGGGATAATACTTCTTGAACTCCGCAATCGCGGCTTTCATCCAGTTCACGGAATCCGCGCCGAAAATTCCATGGTCGCCGTACTGATCCGTAAAGAAAGGCGCCCAGCAGGAGAGCGGCCATTCGTTGCAGAAATCCACATACAGAATGTTGTCCAGCTCGCCCCATTCCTTGATATAGTCCAGCGTCTTGACCCAGATCTTCGCGTGATCCTGCGGCGTTCTGATGCTCAGCAGGGTTTTGTCCGTATCCTGTCTGAACCATGTGGACAGGCCGACGCGCACATGATGGCGGCGGCAGGCTTTCAGGAATTCCCGGAAGTTGTCGTACAGCGTAATCTTATTGACGGACTGGCTGCCCCAGACCTGCAGGTTCCAGACCGGCTCCAGCGTCCACTCCTTGTGGGCATCCCACGCCATCAGGTGCGGGAACGCATCGATGCGCACGGCGTCATAGCCGCGGTCGGTCAGCTCCGTCAGCGCCTGATCCCAGTCCTCATAGCCGGCGCCCGGCCACCGACGCTCGATCCATGAAAACTCCCACATGGTAATGGCAAACGGCTTCTCAATGTGAAACAGCTCCTTGGCCTTTTCACTCAGCTTTGTGCTCATAACATTGACCTCCCTAATTGTTGTTGTTTTTATCGGTTACACCTGCATAAACCACATAGGTGTACTGTGCCGCGTCATAATAGGATACCGTGTATTCCTGCACGGCCAGATCCTGATCAAAGGCTGTGCGGACACGCTTCATGACCGGTGCGCCGACCGGGATGCCCAGCGCCTCTGCAATCGTCTCATCCGCAGTCACCGCCTCAAACTGTTCTTCAATCCCCACGGGCGCCGACAGCCCCTGCTGCTCCAGCAGCTCATACAGGGAACCGAAGTAGCGCTCGTTTTCCAGCGGAATCTCATGCCGGCCGGAAAGATAGGTATCGAAAAGCACAATGGCCCGGCCGTTGGCCGTGCGGACACGCCGAACGCGGTAAAGCGTTTCGCCGACGGGGCAGGAGAAAATATCGGCCAGCTTTTCATCCGCCTGCACGCGCATGACCTGTGCAAATTTGGTTCCGGGCGTCATGCCGCGGTCGCGCATTTCTTCCGTGAAGCTGCGGATCCGTGACAGCAGCTCTTTGATTTTCTGCTGCCGCGCAACCACCGTGCCTTTGCCGCGCGCACGGATGACCAGACCTTCCTGCTCCAGAACCTGAATCGCCTGCCGCACTGTAATGCGGCTGACGCCGTACAGCTCCTGCAATTCAAATTCCGTCGGGATATTCTGTCCGTACTCATACACGTTTTCCTGTATCTTTTCCTTCAGATCCTGATAAATCTGCATATACAGGGGCAAAGCGCCCTTGGCGTAATCGAGTGTTTTCATCGTTTTCTGCCTTTCAGCGCACATACGCGCGAATCACCTTGACCGGCTGTTCCGTCAGCGGGCGGATTGTATAGGCACCGACCGACGCCGGAACGATAAACGTCTCCGCATAGTGAACCTCAAACGGCTCAAAGCTTCTGTACGGGCTTTCAATCACGGCGGCCTCTCCCTCAACGAGATTCAGCATATTCACATTGTTCTCCGTATCGAGCGTGCAGGCCGTGCGGATATCGTACCGTCTGGTTTCAATAAACTCAAGCTCATGCAGGCCGGTGTGTTCCTCGGTGTACGCCTCCGTCTCCTGAACGGTACAGGTCTGATTGACCAGATTCTCCCGGACCCAATCCGTGCGGCGTTCCCAGCGGATTACCTTCTCGCCGTGGTCGATGTGGATCGGTCTCGGCTTGCCGTCCAGTCCAAGGCGGCCCCAGTCCCAAAGCTTCATAGTAAAAATGTACGGCGTGGCGCTGATTTCCAGCACCATGCATTCGCTGCCTGAACAATGGATGGTGCCCGCGGGAATCAGAAAATGGTCGTGCTTCTTTGCCGGGAAGCAGTTGACATACCGGTCGGCGTCAAACGGCACCCCGCCCTCTGCCGCGCGGCGCAGATCGGCGACCATTTCCTCCGGAGAAACGCCGTCCTTCACGCCGAGATAAACGTGCGCACCCTCACCGGCATCGAGAATATAATAGCTTTCATCCTGCGTATAGCTCATGCCGAACTGATTGTGGATATAATCGGTCAGCGGATGCACCTGCAAGCTCAGATTCTGCCCGCCCATCGTGTCGAGAAAATCGAAGCGAATCGGGAATTCCGCGCCGAAGCGCGCATAGACCTTCGGGCCGAGCAGCGCCTCCGGACAGTAGAACACCACATTGATGGCCGGAGATTCCACCAGCACGCCGCCGACTTCCAGATAAATGCTGTTTTCCTCCGGCACACCGTCAAAGGACCATGCGTAATTTTTCTTCTCCGGATCAAGGCCGCAGACCTTTTTCATCCACTGCCCGCCCCAGACGCCGGGATCGAAATACGGAACCGTTCGGAACGGCCCCTGCGCGATTTCGGTGAGTCCGGCCCGGAAAGCCGCGCCGGTGATCATGCTGGGATCGTCCTTCCGGTTTGTGTCGAGATAATAATCCATGCGCGCATACAGCGACCGCTTGATCTTATCGGCAATGCGCCACTCAAAGAAATAGCCCTGCTTGAACTTTTTCAGCACATCCTCATCCGCATTGTCCGTATAATAGTTGGGCATGCCGCTGCGGAAACGCTGCTGAATCTCCCAGCGTGCCATGTCGGCATACAGCACGATGTCGGCCTGCATAAGCGCTGCCGCGCCGACGCCGTAAACGATAATCAGGCCCGAAGCCGCACGCACGCGCTCGCGGAGCACCTCCATTTTTTCCGGAACCTGAAAATCCGCCAGCGTACCGAAATACATGCGCCCATAGACGCGGTCATCCGTCATATACGGCTGAATCCTCGCCTTGAATTCCGCCTTGGAGCAAAGCCCGTCGCGCATGTCGATCAGGCATGTGGGGTGCAGCGTGAGCAGCGCTGCCGTCAGCTCCTCGTCCCGGACGCCCGGATAGGTTTCCGCCGCCAGAACGCACCGCCCGTTTCCGAGAAATTTCTCCGCCGCCTGCCGAAGCTCTGCCAGTATTTCAACATATCCCTTCCATGCCTGTCCGTCCGCCGTTTTCACCCGGTGGACCGGTGATTTGCAATAATTCATCTGTTCTCCTCCTCTTTTACGGCACATAGTTTTCCCACAGCATCGGATACGCGAGCGGATTCGTCACAAAATCGAACCGCGCCGGATCCTCTTCATACTGCACATAAATCGGCTTGCCGCTCTCCAGACGGAAATCCGGATAGGCCCGCGCGCGTTTTTCGATCAGTTCGCCGGAGCGGTAATTTTCATTGCGGACCCAGACGAGCTTTCCCGCCTCCAGAAGCGGAAAAAACGCGATGCCCTTGTGCCGGCGCACATCGGTATAGTCAAAGCCGTAATCGCGCACGCACCATGCGCCGAATGTCATCGCCGCGTCGGGAGAAGCGTTGATGGTCGCATGCACCCATCCGGGCGGAACAATGATCACATCTCCGGCTCCGCCGTATACCGCGTAGCAGCGGCCCGCGTCGTCGCTGCCGCTTTCCTGCATGTAGATGCAGGCCGTGCCGTCCCAGATCTCATAGACCTCGCAGGTGGACGCACCGCAGGAGGCGGAAACGGCATGAATATGGCCCTGCGAACGAATCGGCTCCCGCCCGAGCTGTCCCTTCTGGTAGGTGACAACGCCGTACAGCAGGTTTCGCGCGTTCAGATCTTCCCGGTCCGCCTCGCGCGCCACATCCATCGCAATACAATACACGTCCTCCGGTCCGGTGCAGTCCGGCTCCATCAGAGACGGCCGGATCTGCCCGAGCGAACGGATTTCCGGCTCCGGGCCATATACGCCCACCCCATACACAAAGCGCATCGGTTCGCTTTCCGCGGTAATCGGAAAGCCCGGATCAAATTCCATATTTCTTCCCCTTTCGGAATCGCTTTTCAGGCGCTCATTATTTGTTATAACATTATGATGTCAGTATAAATTCATCCGCCGCAAATGTCAAGTGGCCCGCTCAAATTTTTCCTGAAAATTCCTTCACCGCGCGAAGTCCCGGCGGATTTGAATACGATTGTGACAAAAGAAAAGCCGATTCTGGAAGATTTCTGCACAAAAATGCAGTATAATTAAAATAATTATCTGGCATGATGCGTCAACGGATTTGGCGGCAGCCGCCCGTTCATGCTGAATCGCCGATGCATCGGATGCCATAACGGGAGGATTGTCTATGACCATGAGAGAAAGAATCCGGCAGGGAAAGCTTTTCACGGATATGTGCGAGGGCATGCCGGAAGAAAGAATGCGAGCCAAAAAGCTGATGAAGCAGTTCAATGATTCCGAGCCGGATGATCCCGGCACGCGCATGGCGCTTCTGGAACAGATTTTCGGAAAGCCCGCCGAGGCCTGGATTGAGCCGCCGATCTATTTCTGCTACGGCAGCCACATCACGCTGGGGAAGGGCTGCTACATCAATGTCAACTGCAATTTCATCGACGACGGTGAAATCCGCATCGGCAATGCCGTCATGTTCGGCCCGGCGGTTACCATCGCCACCGTCGGCCACCCCATTCATCCGGAGCTGCGGGGATACATGTACTGCGCACCGGTATCCATCGGGGACAACTGCTGGATCGGCGGCGGCTCCGTCATCTGCCCCGGCGTCACCATCGGGGAAAACACCGTCATCGGCGCAGGC
>JBJEOO010000275.1:0-5845 GCA_051880755.1 Hominenteromicrobium sp. | reverse complement strand
CTTGACCATATCGGCACGGCGCCTATGCTCCTCATGCGTGCCGTGAGACATGTTGAGCCGCGCGACATTCATGCCGCTGAGTATCAGTTTGCGCAGAATGGCTTCGTCATCGGTGGCCGGACCAAGCGTACATACAATTTTTGTTTTTCTCATCCTCTTGACCCCTTTCCTGAAGGCTGTCTTTTGCTGCATCTCACCCAAAGGTGTTTTTTATATCTATACTATACCTGAAAATCACCAAAAAATCAAGAAAAAGCGCCGCATATGCTATTATTTTAACAATGTGGTCTCCGCAGCGTGATCACCCGGGGCCGCGCTGACGCAGCTCTGCCGCTTTCCGCCGCCCTACCGAACAGCCGCTTTTCTGTTTCGCACAGGATCAGCGGCATCAGCGACAGCCCGGCCGTGATCCCCCATTGCGCGGCCGTGAGCGGCACGGCGCCGAAAAGTGATGCGGCAGGCGGGAAAACCAGTACGCCGATCATCAGCGCGGCGCAGATCAGAAACGATAGATTCAGCCAGCGGTTCCGGAACATGCCCGCACGCACGACCGGACCGGTGCTGCGCATGTTATAGCTGTGAACGAGCTGGGAAAGGCTCAGCACGGCGAAGGCCATCGTGCGTCCAACCGCCGGGGATGCGGGGTCCGTATCAAAAAGCGCCCGGCCGGCCGAAAAGGCAAGCAGTGCCAGCGCGCCGATCATCATGCCCTCCGCCGCCATCGCAAAGCCCATCCCGTTTGAAAACGCGCTGCCGTCCCGCGGGTTCGGCGGCGACTGCATCACATCGTCCTGCGGCGGATCGCTGCCGAGCGCAAGCGCGGGCAATGAATCCGTGACAAGATTCACCCAGAGCAGCTGTGCCGGCAGCAGCGGGGACGGTGCGCGCATCAGAAAAGCCGTCAGCACCACAAGAATCTCGCCGATGTTGCAGGACATCAGGAAATGGATGGTCTTGCGGATATTGCGGTAAACCGTCCGCCCTTCGCGCACGGCGGCGACAATCGTTGCGAAATTATCGTCCGTCAGCACCATATCGGCGGCATTTTTTGCGACCTCCGTTCCGTTTTTGCCCATTGCGCAGCCGATATCCGCCGCTTTGAGTGCGGGCGCGTCATTCACGCCGTCTCCGGTCATGGCCGTCACCAGATGCAGGCGGCGGAACGCTTTGACAATGCGCATTTTATGCGCGGGAGAAACGCGCGCATAGACCGAACAGGTTTTCACCGTATTCAGAAGCTTTTCGTCGTTCATCGCTTCCAGCTCGGCGCCGGTCACGACGCGGTCCGTCCCGATGCCGAGCCGCGCGGCGATTGCCGAAGCAGTGGACGGCTGATCGCCCGTGATCATCACCGGGCGGATTCCCGCCCGCCGGCACTCGCGCACGGCTGCCGCCGCTTCCGGACGCGGCGGATCCTCCAGCCCGATCAGACCGAGGAAGCAAAGCCCGCTTTCCGCCGCGTCGTCCTGCTCCGGCAGCACATCCGCCCGCTTTTCCGCAACGGCGAGCACGCGCAGCGAACCGGACGCCATCTCCGCATTGACGGCAAGCACCCGCTCCCGCTCAGACGGCGTCATCGGAATATCCTGTCCGTTCCGGCGCACCGATGTACACCGCGCAAGAAGCAGATCCGGCGCGCCTTTGGTGAGAATCCGGTATCCGTTTTCCGCGCGCAGCAGAACCGTCATGCGTTTGCGCTCGGAGGTGAAGGGGATTTCCGCCGCTTTGACGCGCGTTTTCAGAAGCGCTTCCGGATCGGGCACCGCGGCGGCGATTGCGGTTTCCGTCGGCTCCCCGACAAGCTTCCCGCCGTCCAGCTCCACCGTCGTACAGAGCGCCGCCGCGGCAAGCAACGCCTGCTCCGCCTCCGGCGAAAGCGTACCGTTTCCGTCCGCACAGCGCACCACGGTCATTTTATTCTGCGTCAGCGTGCCGGTTTTATCCGAGCAGATCACCTCGCAGCTTCCGAGGGTTTCAACCGCCTGCAGGTGGCGGATGATCGCGCGCTTTGCCGCCATGCGGCGCACGCCGAGCGCAAGCACAATCGTCACAACGGCAGGCAGGCCCTCCGGGATAGCCGCCACCGCAAGACTGATGGCAATCATGAACATTTCGAGCGGGTCGACATGCTGGATAAGACCGATGACAAAAATCACCGCGCAGATTGCCACGACCAGAAGCCCGATCAGCTTGCCGGTTCTGCGCAGCCGCGCCTTGAGCGGCGTATCGGGCGTTTCCTCATCGCCGAGCATCGCGGCAATCCTGCCCATTTCCGTTTCCATTCCCGTTGCCGTTACAACGCCGGTGCCGTGCCCGGCAGCGACGCCCGTACCCGAAAACAGCATGCACCGGCGCTCTGCGGCGCCCGTTTTTTCCGCACAGACCGCCGCAGCCGATTTCTCCGCCGGAACGGATTCGCCGGTCAGCGCGCTTTCCTCCGCGAAAAGCTGCGTGCTTTCAAGCAGCCGCAGGTCGGCGGGAACGACGTCGCCCGCGCGGATAAACACGATATCGCCCG
This sequence comes from Hominenteromicrobium sp., assembly GCA_051880755.1. Classification (GTDB taxonomy): domain Bacteria; phylum Bacillota; class Clostridia; order Oscillospirales; family Acutalibacteraceae; genus Hominenteromicrobium. Next base: position 3,327 of record JBJEOO010000275.1, on the reverse strand, counting down.
GTACCAGCGCCGCGCTCTCCACCACCGTCCGTTTGCCGTCACGCAGAACCGACGCATGCGGCGCGGACATGGTTCGCAGCGCTTCCAGCGCATGCTCCGCCTTGGCCTCCTGCACCGTGCCGATCAGCGCATTTGCAAGAACAATGCCGAGAATCAGCAGAGAATCCGCAAAGTCGGCTTCACCCTGCAGGCAGGAGGTAAAAAAAGAAACGGCGGACGTCGCAAGCAGCGTCAGCACCATGAAATCCCCGAACTGCAGGATAAACCGTTTAAAAAGGCTTTTCTTTCTGCCTTTTCGCAGCGCATTTTCTCCGTATACCGCGCGGCGTGCTTCGGCCTCCGCCGTGCGCAGGCCCGTTTTGCCGTCGCTTTTCAGCGTCCGGAGTACCGTTTCGGCGTCCATTGCGTGAAACGCCGTCTGTTCCGTGGTCGGTTTTGACATGTCCCTGCCCCCTTTTGAGAAATTCTATGCGGCAGCGCACGCTTTTAGAAGAATTACAGGCTGGCATTGCGCATAGAACTATGCTATACTGGACTATATTCAGAAGATCAAGGAGATTTGACATGCATTTGGAAGGTATACCTGCTTTTGACGCAGCCGTGATGGAGTTTATCCAGACACATTTTCATACGCCCGCAGCCGACGCCGTCTTTCCCGTTCTGACCGCGCTCGGTGAGGCGGGGCTGATCTGGATTATCCTGGCCGTCACGCTGCTTTTTTTCAGAAAAACACGCGCAACCGGGATGCTCGTGCTGGTAACGATGCTGCTGACCTTTATAAGCGGTGAGCTGGTGCTCAAGAATATCGTCTGCCGGCCGCGCCCCTGTGCCGCATTTCCGGACATTCCCCTCCTGATTGCGCGCCCCAATTCGTATTCGTTTCCCTCCGGACACAGCGCTTCCAGCTTTGCCGCCGCCGTGATGCTGACGCTGCGGCACAGAAAATGGGGCTGGATCGCGCTGGTGCCCGCCGCGCTGATCGCCTTTTCCCGCGTTTTTCTCTTTGTCCATTACCCCACGGATGTGCTGGCCGGCGCATTGCTCGGCACACTGTTCGCCTTCGCCGTATATGCCGTTTACCGGAGGAAATCCGGAAAGGCGCTCACAAACGGCTAACGCAAAAAAAGAAGGGCGGATACAGGCAGCCTGCTGCTTTGTATCCGTCCTTTTGTTTTATTTCAGAAGCGCTTCCAGCGTTTTTCGCACATTGTGTGCGGCATCGGATTGGATTTCGATGACCCGCGCGCCGCGTGACTGCGCAACCTCGCGCAGGTCGCACGCAATCGCCGTATGGAACGAACAGCCGACGACGAGGAACACGTCGCCCGGGCCGAGGTCAAAGACCATCTCATATGCTTTCCGATAGTTCGGCGCCGGATCGCCGTAGAGCACGGGCTTATTGTAAAGCGACCATGCAATATCCATCTCATCGTCCTCTGGCAGACCGCCGTGCAGCTCCACCGCATCACTTCCCGCCTGCCGGTGCAGCCCGTCGATGTTCATGGTGATGATCGGGATGCCGTACTCGGCCAGCGCATAATGCGCGTCATTGGGCTTCGCGCCGTTCATATTGGCCTTGAGCTGGCGGATCACGTCGTTATATGCCTCATGATGGGTTTCCGCAAAGCTGCGGTACAGCTTCTCGCGCACCTCGGGCGCCTCCATAAAGGTCGGGATATTGCTTTGCTTGCTGATACCCGCGCCGGTAAATGCCAGGATCTTCATGATTCTCACCAAACCTTTCACAAAAAGCATAGCACGGTTTTGCGCCGCGCGCAAGGGAAAATTCGGCAGCCCGCGTTATTCCGTGCGCAGCGCGGTAACCGGATCCTTCTTCGCGGCGCTCTTGGCCGGAACCAGACCGGCCAGAATCGTAATGACCATGCTGATCGCTACAAGAATCACCGCCGCGCCGACGGGCAGCACCGCGCGGACGGTTTCGGTTCCGATCAGATTGGCGATAACCGCGTTGATCGGGATGGTCAGAAGCGCCGAGATACCGACGCCGATCAGGCCGGCACAGAAACCGATGATGAAGGTCTCCGCGTTGAACACCTGCGAGATGTTGCGTTTGGACGCACCCAGCGCGCGCAGAATGCCGATTTCCTTGGTACGCTCCAGCACGGAGATGTGCGTGATGATGCTGATCATGATGCAGGAAACAATGAGCGAAACCGCGACAAACGCAATCAGCACATACGAAATCACATCGACAATCGAGGTAATCGACGAGGTCAGCAGCGCCACATAATCGGTATAGGTGATCCGGCTGTCCTCCTCCACGGTCTCGTTGTAACGCTCGATGCAGTCGGAAACCATTTCCTTGTTCTCGAAGCTGTCCGTATAAATGCTGATGGAATCCGGCGCATCATAGCTGATCTTGCCGAAATTCTTCATGTTGTCCTCGTAGGTCGAGCCGGCAATATACTGATCGTACAGCGAAAGCAGGATTTCCTCATCCGGCGTATTTTCAAGCCACGCATCGAGCGCCGCCGCCATAGCTGTTTCGTCCATGGCGCCGATGGACGCCGCGGCCTGACCGCTCATGCCTTCCGGCATGCCGCCCGCAGCCTGCATCTGCTGCAGGGCATCCGGATCCGCCGCTTCGGCCGTCTGCGCTTCCTCCTGCTCCTTGTTCGAGTTATAATACAGGATCATCTTATAAAGGGACGCCTTATCCGAAACGCCGAGCGCAGACACATAGTCCGCAGCATCCTCCGCCTTTTTGGCATCGTCGATTTCTTCAAACGCCATGCCGTTCAGGACATTCGTCTCCGGCGTTTTCTCCTGCGCGCAGACAATCGCACTCTCGTTGGTATGCTCGATTACATAATCGGTCAGCTTCGAGGTGTATGCCACCGGCGCGGTGAGCGTCGCGTTGGCCGCGCCCTCCGCCGGGCGGATTACACCGGTGATTTTCAGCTCAAGGCTGTTTTCGAGAAGCTGCTCCGCCTGTGTTGAATCGTCGAGCAGCGAGAAAGTTCCGTCGTCGTTTTCTTCGTAACGGTCGCAGGCCGGTACGAGATAGAAGCTGCGGTCACAGATTTCCGCATAATCCCATTCAAAGGCATCCGGCTCTTCCCCGTTTTCAATCTGCTTTGTAATCGCCCGGTACTCGTCCGCGCTGAGGATACCGAGCTGATACAGCTCCTCGGTCGGAATCGAGTTGTTCCCGTCGAGTACCAGCACAACTTCGTCATAGCGCTCCGGCCAAGCGCCGTAAAGCAGCTCATAGCTGTCCGTGACGACGCGGCTCACGGTGCTGTCCGCGCCGACCATCAGCTCCTCAAAATTCTCCGCGCCGGAATCGGAGCCGACGAACATGCT
>JBJEOO010000274.1:0-5888 GCA_051880755.1 Hominenteromicrobium sp. | reverse complement strand
CAACATCGGTACCGTAAAGAATGGTATCGATGATCTGCGTCGATACAAAAATCACGATGCAGGCATAGACGGCACTTTCGATGCTCTTGTACACAAACGCCGAAAGCACGACGATGCAGCCGTCCAGCGCCAGCATCAGCTTGCCCATGGAAAGATGGCGCAGGCGATGGTTCAAAAGGCGGGCAATCATATCGGTACCGCCGGTTGTCGCGCCGCGCATGAACACAAGCGAAAGGCCGACACCCTCACAGACGCCGGCAACAAGCGTGATAATCAGCGGATCGCCGTGATATTCCGGCATAAAAAGCGCCACCACATCGATGGCGACGGAGTTCAGCACAATCGCCATCATGGTTTTGGCAACGAGCTTATAGCCGATTTCGATAACCGCCCAGATCACAATCGGGATATTGATCAGGAGAATGGCCGTACCGATCGGCGTGCCGAACAGATAATTGAGCATGGTCGCAACGCCGGTTACGCCGCCGGGCGCAATATTGTTCGGCGAGGTAAAACCGTTGACGCTGACCGCGTAGATCAGTGATCCGACCACCATAAACAGAAAATCCAGCGAAACCTCTTTAACCTTATGCATCATATTTTTCTCATTCATGATTCAAGCCACCAGCTTCCGCAAAATCCATAATCTTTGAAAAAAAGAACCGCAGTCTGTCCAGCTGTCCGGCCAGATAGAGATAACCGAAAACACATTCAAATGCCGTCGCGTTGTGATAATCGGCAACCGTTGAATTCTTCGGCACATGCGAGACATGCGCGTTGCGTCCGCGCAGGCAGACGTCCTGCTCCTCCTGCGTGAACAGCGGCTGCAGAAGCTCTGCCAGCACCTTTGCCTGAAATTCACAGCGCACAAGCGCAACCGCGCGGCTGTGCAGCTTTTTGACCGGGCAGTTTCCCTTCGATACCATATATTCCCGGACGAAAAGCTCGTATACGCCGTCGCCGACATACGCAAGCGTCAGCGGGCTGAGCTGCCGCACATCCGTCTGTTGATTCAGAAACCTTTCCAACCGTACACCTCTTAATCCACAAAGTCGAATTCCAGATCATACATGCTGACCGTATCGCCTTCGGTAATCCCCGCTTCACGCAGGGCATCGATCACGCCGGTATTGATCAGCACGCGCTGGAAATACTGCAGAGATTCATAATCGTCAAAATTGACGGTTGAGATCAGCTTCAGGAGCCAATCGCCCTCGACAAAGTACACACCGTCCTCCACGCGGATATCCACATGGGTCTGAACAAATTCCTCCGCGGGCTTTACCGGCTCAGGCTCCGGCTCAAAGCGGGCGACCGGCGGCAGCGTGGAGAGCATTTCCGTGACCTTGTTGAGCAGCGGATCCACACCGTACCGGATCGCCGCCATAATCGGGAAAAACGCGTAGCCCTGTGACTCAACAAAGCTGCGGAAATCCTCAACCTGCTCATCGCTGGTCAGATCGCACTTATTGCCGGCCACAATCATCGGACGCTCGGCAAGCTCGGGATTGAATTTCCGCAACTCTTCGTTGATAACCCGGAAATCCTCCTTCGGATCGCGTCCCTCGCTGCCGGAAACATCGACGATGTGGATCAGCATGCGGCAGCGCTCCACATGGCGCAGGAACTGATGCCCAAGCCCGATGCCCTGCCACGCGCCCTCGATCAGGCCGGGGATATCCGCCATGACAAACGAGGTGCCCGACGGCATCCGCACAACGCCGAGCACCGGCGTGATCGTTGTGAAATGATAATTCGCGATATCCGGCTTCGCTTCGCTCACAACCGAAACCAGCGTCGATTTGCCGACATTTGGGAATCCGACAAGGCCGACATCCGCGAGAAGCTTCAGCTCAAGCTGCAGCTCAAACGATTCGCCGGGCGTGCCGGGCTTGGCAAACCGGGGAGTTTGGCGCGTAGGCGTGGCAAAATGCGTATTGCCCCACCCGCCGCGGCCGCCCTTCGCGATCACGACATCATCATTCTCGGACATGTCCGCCATGATGCGCCCGGTCTCCGCATTGCGGATCAGCGTGCCGCGCGGCACCGAGATGATGAGCGGCTGCGCGCTTTTGCCGGAGCAGCGCTTGCCGCGGCCGTTTTCGCCGCGCTCCGCCGTGTATTTGCGCTTATAGCGGAAATCCGCCAGTGTGGAAAGGCTGTCGTCCACGCGGAATACGATGTCTCCGCCGCGGCCGCCGTCTCCGCCGTCCGGACCGCCGGACGCCACATATTTCTCGCGGTGAAACGCGACGGCGCCGTCGCCGCCGTCGCCCGCCTTCACCTTGATTTTTGCAATATCAATAAACATAAACCGTATACCTTCCTTCTCTGGAGCATTGCATGCGGTGAAAGAAAAAGGGCCTCTCCGCAAACCCGAAGAAGCCCGTTTTTTCGTCGAAGTATTCGGGGCTACAAAACCAGTATGCCCCCAAGGTTCAGAATTACTGCTCGATCGAGTAAACGCTGACCTTCTTGCGGTCACGGCCCATACGCTCGAAACGAACCTGACCGTCGATGAGCGCGAACAGAGAATCATCGGAGCCTCTGCCTACGTTCTCGCCCGGATGGATATGTGTGCCGCGCTGCTTGACAAGGATGTTGCCGGCGAGGACATACTGACCGTCCGCACGCTTGACGCCGAGTCTCTTGGATTCGGAATCACGGCCATTCTTTGTGGAACCCATACCTTTTTTATGAGCAAACAGCTGAATGTTGATCTTAAGCATTATCGTAGCCTTCCTTTCGTTTTGATGTCAGACTTCTGTGTAGCGCACACGGAGATACCCGGCGTACTGCTCCTCCAAACCGAGAAGATGCAGCTTAAAGCCCGCAAACAGGCTCTGACACGGCTGCGCGTCCGCTTCGGAAACCCGGAACAGCATCTCGCCCTCCTCCACACGAAGGGAAACCGGCGCGATGTGCAGAATCTCCAGCACGGTGTTGGCCGTCATATACGCCGCGGAAGAAACCGCTGCGCAGAGGATATCGCTGCCCTCTTCCGCCATGCCGGAATGGCCGACTACGGAGAAGCCGAGCAGATACCCTTCGGCATTTGCGAAAAACTGTGCGCGAATCATTCAAATCAGCCCTGAACGGCCTCAATCTGAATCTTGGTGTAGGGCTGTCTGTGGCCCATCTTGCGCTTCTCGCCCTTCTTTGCCTTATAGGGGAGAATCGTAACCTTCTTTGCCTTGCCGTTCTTTAGAACCTTGCCTGTAACGGAAGCGCCCTCGACATACGGAGTGCCGATCTTGGTGCCATTCTCGTCGCTGAACGCAACAACCGGGAACTGAACTGTCTCGTCTTCATTGGCTGCAAGCTTCTCGACGTAAATTACATCGCCGTACTGAACCTTGTACTGCTTACCGCCTGTTTCAATAACTGCAAACATGTTTCTGCCTGCCTTTTCTATAGACTCGCTATCGTCGGGCGAGCCGCACGCGGCTGCTTTGGAACCCACAATAAGCGGCTTTACCATAATACCATATGCTTTTCGGGAAGTCAAGCTGTTTTACTCGGTTTTCGTGGTTTTTTCTCCCGTATAAAGCAGCGAAAGGCGCTCGTCCTCCTGAACCGCCTGAAGCACCCGCTTGCGGTCTGAAATACGCAGCAGCAGGGACAAAAGCAGATTGAGCGTCGTCAGAACCGAAAGGAGGATCCAGCCGCCAAGCTTTTTCTTCTTCCGCGCATCCGCGCGGCCCTTTCCCTTACTCATGCTGCTTGTACTCCTGCTCGCAGTACAGACAGCGGTAGCGGTGCGCCTTTTCATCACAGAGCACAAAGACCTGATCGATGCCTTCCTCGGAGCTTGTGATGCAGCGCGGATTCTTGCAGCGGATCACGTTTTTCAGCCGCTTCGGCAGCACGATATTCTCTTTCTTCACAAGCACGCCGTCCCGGATGGTGCAGACCGTGATGTTGTTGTCGATGAAGCCGAGCACATCGAAATTGATGTCGAGATCGCCTTCGATTTTGATGATATCCTTTTTCCCCATTTTGCTGCTGCGCGCATTTTTGATAATCGCGACGCAGCAATCGAGCTTACCCAGCTCGAGCAGCTCATAGATGCGCATGCCCTTGCCGGCCTGAATATGGTCGATCACAATGCCGTTCTGGATACTGTCGATGTTCAGCATGATGTTTCCTCCTCATAAAGTCCGGGTTCGATGCCCAGCAGCATCAGGATCAGCGCCATGCGGACATACACGCCGTTCTGCGCCTGAATAAAATATTTGGCGCGCGGGTCACTGTCCACATCGACCGCAATCTCGTTGACACGCGGCAGCGGATGCATGACAATCAGATCCTCTGACGCAAGCTTCATCTTTTCGCTGTCGAGAATATAGCTGTCCTTCAGGCGGATATAATCCTCCTCGTTGAAGAAGCGCTCGCGCTGCACACGCGTCATATAGAGCACGTCCAGCTCGGGCAGAACCTCGTCCATCGTGCGCACTTCTTTGTACGCGCAGCCGGAGGGCTTGACAACCTCGTCAATGATATAGCCGGGGACATGCAGTTCCTCCGGAGAAATGAATACAAACCGGATATTCTCGCAGCGGACAAGGGATTTGATCAGCGAATGCACCGTTCTGCCGAACTTGAGGTCGCCGCACAGGCCGATGGTCAGGTTGCTCAGCCGCTTTTTCTCACGGCGGATCGTCAGCAGATCGGTCAGCGTCTGCGTCGGGTGCTGGTGGCCGCCGTCGCCGGCATTGATGACCGGAATGCCCGCGTACATCGCTGCAATACGCGGCGCGCCTTCCTTGTTGTGGCGCATCGCGGCAATATCGGCGTAGCAGGAAATCATGCGGATTGTATCCGCAACGCTCTCGCCCTTCGACGCCGAGCTGCTGGCGGCGCTTGAAAAGCCGAGCACCTTGCCGCCGAGACGCATCATGGCGGATTCAAAGCTCAGGCGCGTACGCGTGCTGGGTTCATAGAACAAAGTGGCAAGAATTTTGCCGTCGCATTTGTGTGCGAAAGCCTCACGGTCATCGGCGATGCGTTCGGCAAGATCGAGCAGGCGCCGCGTCTCCTCCGGAGAGAGATCCAGCGGGTCCACCAAATGTCTGAGTCGGTTGTTCACAGTATTCAGCCGTCCTTTCTTTTCCGTAAAAAACCTCCCCGGACAGCGCCCGGAGAGGTTTCCATCAATCTTCGTCTTCTTCCTCGGGCGCGTTCCAGTTGTGCCAGACCTGCTGGACATCGTCGTTATCCTCGAGTGCATCGATCAGCTTCTGCATCTTCAGAATCTGATCCGGATCGGTCAGATCCGTATACGTATCCGGTACCATCTCGACCTCTGCGGATACAAAGGAATACCCCTTGGCCTCCAGATCCTCACGAACGCCGCTGAAATCCGACGGCTCCGTGCTGATCTCAAAAACGTCCTCGTCCGCCTGGAAATCCGATGCGCCTGCCTCCAGCGCGTCGCTCATGACGGTATCCTCGTCAAGGCCCTCACGCTCGATCACGATAACACCCTTTTCCTGGAACATGAAGGACACGCAGCCCGTGGTTCCGAGGTTGCCGCCGAACTTGTCAAAGTAATGGCGGACATCGCCGGCCGTACGGTTGCGGTTGTCGGTCAGCGTCTCCACAATCAGTGCAACGCCTGCCGGGCCGTAGCCCTCATACGTCACGCTCTCATAGTTGTTGGAACTGCCTTCACCGGCAGCCTTCTTGATGATACGCTCGATATTGTCGTTCGGCACATTGTTGGCCTTCGCCTTCGCAATGATATCCTTGAGCTTGGAGTTGGCTGCGGGATCCGCGCTGCCGCCTTCCTTGACGGCCACGGCGAGCTCACGGCCGATCTTGGTGAAGATTTTCGCTCTTGCGCCGTCGGTTTTTTCCTTTTTTCTCTTGATATTGTTCCATTTGGA
>JBJEOO010000273.1:0-5894 GCA_051880755.1 Hominenteromicrobium sp. | reverse complement strand
ATGAGCGCGATGATGAAGCTCAAGGAGAGCGGCAAGATCCGCCACATCGGCCTGTCGAACTTCTCCATCGAGCAGACGGAGGAATGCATGAAATACGGCGATGTGGAGGTTATCCAGCCGCCGTTCTCGATGATCGACCAGCGCGAGAGAAGCGTGCTCGAATTCGCAAAGCAGCACGACATCGGTGTCATGACGTACGGCTCGCTCGGTGCGGGCATGCTGACCGGCACAATCCGCGAGCTGCCGGACTGGGATCCGAAGGACATGCGCTTCGTGTTCTACGATTATTTCAAGGAGCCGAAGTTCTCGAAGGCGCAGAAGCTCTTGAAGTCGCTTGACAAGATCGCCGAAGCGCGTCAGGTGCCGGTGGCGCAGGTCGCCGTCAACTGGATCACCGCGCATCCGCTCGTCGATACGGCGCTGATGGGCGTGCGTAACAAGCACGAGGCCGATGAGAACTGCGCCGCGACCGCATGGGAGCTGACCGCGGAGGAAATCGCCGTGCTGAACGAGGCCGTCGCCGAATACGAGCGCGAGACGCCCGCCGACGGTTCGCCTACGCAGCGTTGAAAACCCGATACACAGACCGGCAGCCGGGATTTTCCCAGCAGCCGGTTTCTTCTGTAAATGAGAAAGCAGCGCAAGGCCGCGCTGCACAGAAAGGAAAGACGTTTATATAGATGATTCAATTTGTTGAGAAAATCCCCATGGAGTGGGAGTACAACGCTTTGACCGAGCAGGTCGGGTGGGGAACCGAGCCGGAGCATGTTGTTCGGACGGCTCTGGAAAATACAATTTACTCCGTCTGCGCCTATGACGGCGGGCGGATTGTGGGCTATGCCAGACTGATCGGCGACAGGGTGCTGTTTGCCTATATTCAGGACGTCATGGTCGTGCCCGATTATCAGGGACAGCAGATTGGCTCGCGGCTGATCGAGCATGTTCTGGAAGAGGTGAAGCGCTTGAAATCTGTCAGCCCGAATCTGCGGACGTATCTTGGCGCTTCCAAAGGAAAAGAAGGTTTCTACGAAAAATTCGGATTCGTGTCGCGAAAGGATGCGGATCTGGGCGAAGGTATGATTCTTTTGTAAATACAGCCTGTTAAAGCAAAGCAGACCGGGAAAAATAGCTTTTCCCGGTCTGAACTTTCTGCTGCGGTCTTTGCTGTTATTTTCTCCTGTCCGCCAGCAGGTTGCAGATGATCATGACGGCGGCGAAGAGAACGCCCGCAATCGGCCAGACGATCCACGTCGATTTCCAGTTGTCCGTTGCAAAGCTCCAGCCGAGGTAAACCGCGGTGGCGGCAAGCCAGTAGACCGTGCCGATGGATTCGCGCACGCCGAGCTTTTTCTTTTCCTGCGCCGAGAATTCGCCCTCCTCCAGGAGCTTCTGCATGCTGGCCCAGCGCACACCGGCGGTGATAAAGAAGATGACGCCAACGCCGGCGATTACCATCGTGAGCGCGAGCAGCGCGACGAGCGCAAAGGTGCTCTGAGGGTCGCTTCCGTCCATGAAGCACGCGCCAACCAGCAGGGAAACCGGCGAAAGCACACAGAGACAGGTGCCGATGATGTTGCTGCGCGTGTATGTGCTGCGGTAGGCGCCCTGCGTCTCTTTCACCATGCCCTTCACGCCGTATTCGGTATTAAAAGGCTCCTTGTCGAGAAACGCATACGGTGCGTTCTGGGCGCCGCAGGAGATGAAAACAGCGACGGCAGCAGCGACGAGCGCGAACAGCACCGCCAGCCCGATGCCCGCCGCAAGGCCTTCCGAAAGCCAAAAGCCCGGCATCTGTGAAGCGGCGGCGAGCAGAAGCAGCGGGATCACGGCCAGAATGCAGAGGAATGCCGCACCGGCAATCCGCACGGACGCGCGTCTGCGCCATTCCAGAAACGCATGCGCTTCGGCGAGCGTCACGCGCCGCACGGCGGGATCATCGTCGCCGTTCGTGAAAACCTCATCCTCCAGCTCATCCTTGAGCAGATAGTCAGTCGTCACGCCGAACAGGGTGCTGAGCTGCAGGATCTTGCCGAGGTCAGGCACGGACTGCGCGCCTTCCCACTTCGATACCGCCTGCCGGGAGACGCCCATTTTCTCCGCAAGCTCCTCCTGCGACCAGCCGTTCTTTTTTCTGAGCCGGATAATTTTGTCCGCTAAAATCATATTGTTCCCTCCGTTGCGGTTTTCTGAGGGCTTTTCCCCTCGTTTCTGCCTTCAGTATACCGATTTTTGCGGTTGCGCGCCACCAAGCGGACGCGGTCAATTTGTCAACGCACGGTTGCGCCGGTGTTTTTGTGGGCAGCAAAGGGCCGGAAGCGCCTGAATCGGCGATCCCGACCCTTTTTTCTTTTGCAAGCAGGGCTTTGAATTATTTGTGCGTCTTGAGATACTGCTCAATCGCGTCCACGACGGTTTTCAGAACCTTGATGCGCGCGTAATACTTGCTGTTCGCCTCGACGATGATCCACGGCGCGTAGGTGGTGGAGGTGCGCACGAGCATTTCGTCCACGGCCACCTCGTACTGATCCCACTTCGCGCGGTTGCGCCAGTCCTCGTCCGTGATCTTCCACTGCTTGTCGGGGTTCTGCTGGCGCTCCGTAAAGCGGCGCTCCTGCTCGTCCTTGTCGATCTGCATCCAGAATTTCAGGACAATGCTGCCGCTGTTTGCCCAGCATTCCTCCATGTTGTTGATTTCTTTATAGGCGCGGCGCCATTCGTCCTCGGAGCAGAAGCCCTCGAGCCGCTCCACCATGACGCGCCCGTACCACGAACGGTCGAAGATAGCGATATGGCCCGCCTTCGGCACGGCCGTCCAGAAGCGCCACAGATAGTGGTGTGATTTTTCCAGGTCGTTCGGTGCGGAGACCGGATGCACCTCGTAGCCGCGCGGATCGAGCGCCTGTGTGAGCCGCTTGATCGCGCCGCCCTTGCCGCCCGCGTCCCAGCCTTCAAAGGCGAGCACAACGGGGATGCGGCGCTGATACAGTTCGCCGTGCAGGCGGGAAAGCCTGCCCTGAAGCTCCTTGAGCTGCTTTTGATACTGTTCCTTGGTCAGCGTCTTGGAAAGGTCGATGCCTGCGAGCGCCGAGGCACGGAAAGCATCGGGATGAATCTGCGCGCTTTCCTCCACACTGGGGCGCGGCAGCTGCGCGCGGCGGTCGGCGTCGGCAATGGCGTCCTCCAGCCGCTTCACCACGGTGGAAATGACCTTTGCGGCCGCGTATTCACGGTTTTCGGATTCGATGATCGTCCACGGCGCGTTGTCGCTGTCTGTTTTCTGCAGCGCTTCCTCGGTGAGACGGAAATATTCGTCATAGTGTTCGCAGCGCTTGCGGTCGCCCTCCGTGACGCGCCATGCGGTCTCCTTGGATTCGGCAAGTTTTTTCAGGCGCTTTTTCTGCTCCTTCTGCGAGATGACGAGGAAGAATTTAATCAGCACGATGTGGTCATCGGTCAGAAGCCGCTCAAAGGAATTGATCTCGTCTGCGGCGGTGGCAAGGCTTTTGGCGTCGGTCTTGCCGTCAAAGCGGTCGTTGAGCAGAATGCGGTACCAGCTTCTGTCCAGAATCGTAATGCGGCCTTTGCCGGGCATCATATTCCAGAAACGCCACAAAAACGGGTGGTAATGCTCTTCCTCGGTTTCGCTCTGCGTTGTATATACCTTGAAGCCGCGGGGATCCAGCGGCTCGATCAGGCGGTTGATCATCGTGCCCTTGCCGGCCGCGCCGAAGCCCTCCACGGCGATGATGACCGGAATGCGCTTCTCCTTGCAGATGCGCTGCAGGCGGCCGAGCTTGGCGTCCAGCTCCCGCATCAGCGTGTTGAATTCCTTTTTTCCCATTTTCTTGGATAAATCAATTTTCTCGAGCATATCGATTCCCTCCTGCGGAAATGACACGGATTCTGCAATCGGTGCCAAATATTTCCGACATTTTATGCGTTAATTGTATCACTCTTACAAATAAAATGCAAGCCATAATGCATAGCTTTTGCGGTCTTGCCGCTTGACAATCGTACGAAATCGGACTATACTACGCAATAGTACGATTTCATACAATTTGGAGGTGCGCAGGGATATGTATACATCAAAAGATATGAAGCGCTTCAATTATCTGATCAGCGAAACAGAGGCCGCTTATCACGAGATGACCCGGAAGCTCGGCATATCAGACAGCGCGATGATCGTTTTATACACAATCTGTGACAACGGCGGAGCCTGCCTGCTGAAAGAAATCTGCCGGCGTTCGGGCATCCGCAAGCAAACGATCAATTCCGCAATCCGGAAGCTGGAAGCGGAAGAGATTGTGTTTCTGGAGTCTGCGGATGCGAAAAGCAAGAAGGTCTGCCTGACAGAAAAGGGACACCGCCTTGCCGCCTGTACGGCTATGCGCATGATTCAGGCGGAAAATGAGATTCTGGCTTCGTGGCCCAAGGCGGAGGTGGAGCAGTATCTCGATCTGACCGAGCGCTTCCTGACGGCGTTCAGAGAAAAAATGCGGGAAATGTGAGGAGAGATACAGAAGCATATGAAGAACAGAGAAAGAATTCAGCTGTCCGATCACTTCAATTATGCACGCTTGTTCCGCTTCACGCTGCCCTCCATTGTGATGATGATTTTCACATCCATATACAGTGTGGTGGACGGACTGTTCGTTTCAAATTATGTCGGCAAAACATCGTTCGCGGCGATCAATCTGATCATGCCGATTCTGATTGTGCTCGGTGCGCTGGGCTTTATGATCGGCACGGGCGGCAGCGCCATTGTGGCCAAAACGCTCGGCGAGCGGGATCCCGAGCGCGCAAACCGTTATTTTTCAATGCTTGTTTATGCAGCGGCAGCGGGCGGCGCGCTGCTGACCGTTCTCGGCGAGCTGTTTCTGCGCCCCCATGTGTGTTTTGCTCGGCGCAGAAGGGGAAATGCTGGAGGACTGCGTTCTGTATGGACGGATCGTCCTGCTTGCGCTGACGGCGTTCATGCTGCAGAACGTGTTCCAGAGCTTCCTCATCACGGCGGAAAAGGCGCGGCTTGGGCTGTATATTACCGTGCTGGCCGGCGTAACCAATATGGTGCTCGATTATGTTTTTATTGCTTTGCTTCAGGCCGGCCTTGCGGGCGCGGCATGCGCAACATCCATCAGCCAGGTGATCGGCGGAGTGGTGCCGTTCATCTATTTTCTCCGCCGGAACAACAGTCTCCTGCGCCTTACCAGAACGCGTTTCAGCGGCAGAATCCTGCTCAGAACGTGCATAAACGGCTCATCCGAGCTGATGAGCAATATTTCCGCCTCGGTTGTCACCATGCTGTACAATTTCCAGCTCATGCGCCTTGCCGGGGAGGACGGTATTGCGGCATACGGCGTCGTCATGTACGTCAACTTTATTTTTGCGGCGATCTTTATCGGGTATTCCATCGGCACGGCGCCGGTTATCGGATACCATTACGGGGCGCAGAATCACGGGGAGCTGAAAAATCTGTTTCGCCGCAGTCTGACTTTGATGGTTCTTGCGGGCGCAGGCATGACGCTGCTCGCACAGGTGCTGGCGCAGCCGCTGACGCAGGTTTTCGTCGGCTATGATGCGGGGCTGCACACGATGACGCTGCACGGATTCCGGCTGTTTTCCGTTTCTTTTATCGTGACCGGCGTCAATATTTTCGGATCCGCTTTCTTTACGGCACTGAATAACGGCGTCATTTCCGCCGCGATTTCCTTTCTGCGCACGCTGATGTTTCAGGTTATCACCGTGCTTTTGCTGCCGGTGCTTTTCGGGCTGGACGGCATCTGGTATGCGGCCGTCACCGCAGAGGTGCTCGCGCTTGCCGTAACGGTTTTCTTCTTTGTCATCAAGCGTAAGGAATACCGGTACGCATAAGAAAACAGGGTGTGCTTCGCTGC
>JBJEOO010000272.1:0-5905 GCA_051880755.1 Hominenteromicrobium sp. | reverse complement strand
AAAGTATCCGGTCTGCGTTTTCCGGAGGCAGCCATCCGCGTTCACTCCTTTCCCGCACCCGCCTTCAGCGGCCGATATACCGCTCCACGAAGCTGCGGATCGTACCCCAGTACAGCTCGGGGTCCGTCTCGGCGGACAGACAGTGTCCGGCTTCCGGAACCGTGAGCAGCTGCTTCTCGCACGCAGCCGCTTCATACAGCCGGTGCACCATCGGATACGGCACAAAATCGTCCTTCTCGCCGTGAATGAAAAGCATGGGGATTTTACAGCGGCGCACCTGCTTGATGGCGCTCGCCTCCCGGAACGTATATCCGGCGCGGAGCCTGCAAAGGCCTGAGGCAACCGGCAGAATCGGATACGGCGGGATATTATACAGATGCGGGATTGCCGACTTCATCTGATCCCAGACCGACGTATAGCCGCAATCCTCAATGGCCAGCTTGACCTGCTCGGGCAGAACCTCGCCGGCCGTCATCATCACGGTGGCGGCGCCCATGGATTCACCGTACAGCAGAATCTGCGCTTCGGGATCACGCTTGAGAATCTCGTAGATCCATTCAACGATATCCCGGCGTTCAGGCCAGCCCATGCCGATCATTTTGCCGTCGCTGCCGCCGTGCGCGCGGGCGTCCGGCATCAGGACGTTAAAGCCCATATCGAAAAACGGTTTGCCGCGGTGACGCATATTGCGCCCGCAGTTCCGGTGGCCATGGCAGATAACCGCATAGCGCCGGCTGCCCGGATTCGGCACAAACCAAGCGGTCAGCCGCATATTGCTGCGATTGCGGTGCGTAACGCGGACTGCGCGCCGATCGAACCATGCATCGACCGCGCGCGCCTGCGGATCCGACGAAGCCTCCTGCGGCGCGGTCTTTGTGCGGCGCAGCGCGATATTCAGCATGGCGTTTGAAACCGCAGCCAGGCTGCCGGCCGCAAGCGCGGACACAATGAACACTTTCTTTCCCATACCGAATACACACTCCTTTGCAGCGCTTTGTCTTTACTTTGTACGGACGGCGATAACCGTGTCGATGCTGTCCGGCAGATGAACCGTTTTGGAAGCCTCGACAAAGACGACGTCCGGATAATTCTCCACAATCCAATTTTCAAGCGGCTTGATTTCCGTGCCGTCACATACCAGACGGATGGAAGCCACCTGATCGCGCGAGATTCCCTGCAACGGAATGCCGCCGATGGAGTTTTCCATGATATGATAATACAGGGTTTTGCCGTTTCTTGTGATGCGGCCGTTCTCGGGCTTAGGCAGATCGCAGCCGCCGCAGCCGTAAATCGACTCGGAATTCTTTTTCATCCACGCGCCGATCTGCTCGAGAATCTCGACGGACTCATCCGGAATATTGCCTTTGGCGTCCGGCCCGACATTCAGGAGCATGTTGCCGTTTTTGCTGACACACTCGACAAGCTTCTTGATGATCATATCGGCCGGCTTGAAGTTCTTATCCTTGGCGCAGTAGCCCCAGTTGTCGTTCATCGTGATGCAGGCTTCCCAGCAAATATCGCGGCCATGGCTGTCCTTAAAGCCGGTCTGCGGAATGATCTGCTCCGGGCTGACATAATCGCCGCTGTACTCGAGCGGTTCATCCGTCGCGATGGAGCCGAAGCCGCTGCCGCTGACCTCAAGGCGGTTGTCGAGAATGATGTCAGGCTGAAGCGAACGCACCATGCGGACAAGCTCGCTACCGCGCCAGGCCTCGCCGGTCAGATTGTCGTAGGAGAAGTCAAACCACATCATATCGAGCTTGCCGTAATTCGTGCAAAGCTCGCGGATCTGGCCGTGCATGTAATCGAGGTAATTGTCAAAATTATAGGGCTTATCCTTATAGGCCGGATTGTTGCGCATCGGATGCTGGCGGTCGCCGTATGCCGGGTAATCCGGGTGGTGCCAATCGAGGAGCGAATAATACAGGCCGACACGGATGCCCTCCGCGCGGAAAGCATCCAGAAACTCGCGGACAATATCGCGGCCAAAGGGCGTATTGGTGGATTTCCAATCGGTGAGCTTGGAATCATACAGGCAGAAGCCGTCGTGATGCTTTGCGGTCAGAACGGCATATTTCATGCCCGCCTGCTTGGCCAGGCGCGCCCACTTTTTCGCATCAAAATCCACGGGATTAAATTCATTGAAAAACGGGACGTATTCTTCCTCCGGAATTTGTTCGGTGGAGCGCACCCATTCTCCGCGCGCCGGGATGGCGTACAGCCCCCAATGAATGAACATGCCAAAGCGGTCGTGGCGGAACCATTTCATGCGTTCATCGTATTTTGCACGGTCAAATTTATACATATTGTTCTCATCCTTTCTTTTATGCGGCGCTGTGCCTCACAGAAATTGTATCATTTTACCAGAAGTTTGTAAATACCGAATCGATTTTTTCGCAAAAAATGCCCGCCGGTCATTCATGCGAACAACAGGCGGGACATTATACCGTTCAGGAATCAGAAATTGCCGTTTGTAAGATCTTCAACATAGAGCGTTCTCGGGCCGTTATCTGCCGGTGCGGCAGCCGGAGCCGCAGCGGGCGCTGCAGCCGGGGCCGGCTCATCCTTGTGCGGATTCTCACGCCAGTCAAAGAACTTGGTTGCGACAGCCGGGAACAGCGCATAGGAGAGGACATCCTCTTCGCTTCTGGCACGGTCGCCCAGCTCAGCCTTATACTTGTCAAGCTCAGGCTCGAGCAGATCGGCCGGGCGGCAGGTGATGACTTCCGCATCGCCGATGCACTTCTTGCGGACTTCCTCATTGACCGGGCCGGGAAGCTGGCCGTATTCGCCGCGGAGCATACCCTTACTCTCCTTGGTGACCATCTTATAGCGCTCGCCGACCAGAACATTCATGACGGCCTGTGTGCCGACAATCTGGCTTGTCGGGGTGACGAGCGGCGGATAACCGAAGTCCTCACGCACGCGCGGAACCTCAGCCAGCACATCGTAATACTTGTCCTCGGCGTTTGCCTGCTTGAGCTGGGAGATCAGGTTGGAGAGCATGCCGCCCGGAACCTGATACAGCAGCGTATTGGTATCGACCTTCAGAACCTTCGGGTTGATCTCAAGCTTATCGGTGACCTTGCGGAAATACGCGGCGATTTCGCTGAGCTTTTCAAGGTCAAGGCCTGTATCGCGGCTTGTGCCCTTCAGCGTCGCAACGAGGGCTTCCGTCGCCGGCTGAGAGGTACCGTTCGCAAGCGGAGACAGCGCACAGTCCACGATATCGACACCGGCCTGCGCAGCCATGAGGTTGGTCATGTCGCCCGTACCGGTCGTATTGTGCGTATGGAGATGGATCGGAACGCCCACATTCGCCTTCAGCTTCTTGACGAGCGAATACGCGTCATACGGCAGAAGCAGGTTCGCCATATCCTTGATGCAGATCGTATCGGCGCCCATCTTTTCAAGCTGCATGGCGAGCTTTACAAAGTAATCCTCGCTGTGCACCGGGCTTTTGGTATAGCTGATTGCAGCCTCAACCTTGCCGCCGTATTCCTTGACATACTTCATCGCCGCTTCCATGTTGCGGGGATCGTTCAGCGCGTCGAAAATACGGACGACATCGATGCCGTTCTCAATGGACTTTCTGCAGAAAGCCGCGACGACGTCATCGGCATAATGCTTGTAGCCGAGGAGGTTCTGGCCGCGCAGAAGCATCTGCAGCGGCGTCTTCGGCATTGCTTTTTTGAGCGTTCTGAGCCGCTCCCACGGATCCTCGTTGAGGAAGCGCATGCAGACGTCAAACGTCGCGCCGCCCCAGCACTCGAGGGACCAGTAGCCCATGTTGTCGAGCATCTCGCACGCGGGCAGCATGTCCTCGATGCGCATACGCGTTGCAGCCTGAGACTGGTGCGCATCGCGCAGAATGGTATCCGTTATTTTAAGGGGATTCATAGCCATAATCTAGTCTTCCTTTCCAAAGCGTGATCAAACGCCGAACAGGGCAAGGAACACACCGGCCGCAACAGCGGAACCGATGACGCCTGCAACGTTCGGACCCATGGCGTGCATGAGCAGGAAGTTGCGCGGATTTTCTTTCTGTCCGACAACCTGCGATACGCGCGCCGCCATCGGAACGGCGGAAACGCCGGCGGAGCCGATCAGCGGATTGATCTTTTCCTTGAGGAACAGGTTCATGAACTTTGCGAGCAGCACGCCGCCTGCAGAGCCAAAGCCGAAGGCAACGATGCCGAGCGCCAGAATCGAGAGCGTCTGGAAGTTCAGGAAGTTTTCAGCCGTAGCCGTAGCACCGACAGAGATGCCGAGGAAGATCGTGACGATGTTCATCAGCTCGTTCTGCGCGGTCTTGTTCAGGCGCTCCACAACGCCGCACTCGCGGAAGAGGTTGCCGAGCATCAGGCAGCCGACCAGCGGAGCCGCAGACGGCAGCATCAGGGAAACAAAGATGGTGACGACAATCGGGAAGAGAATCTTCTCGGTCTTCGAGACCTGGCGGAGCTGCTTCATCTGGATCATGCGCTCCTTCTTTGTGGTGAGCGCCTTCATGATCGGCGGCTGAATGACCGGGACGAGCGCCATGTAGGAATACGCGGCGACAGCGATCGGGCCAAGCAGCTCAGGCGCAAGCTTTGAGGTGACGAAGATGGCCGTCGGGCCGTCCGCACCGCCGATGATGCCGATTGCGCCGGCCTGTGCCGGTGTGAAGCCGAGCAGCGTTGCGCCGATGTAAGTAACAAAGATACCGAGCTGTGCGGCAGCGCCGAGCAGCAGGGTCTTCGGGTTTGCGATCAGCGGACCGAAATCGGTGCCGCAGCCAACGCCGAGGAAGATCAGCGACGGATAGACACCGAGCTTGACGCCGAGGTAGAGGATATCAATCAGACCGACTGCCTCGGTGCCGCCGTTTGCAAGCGGGATGCCGCTCGCGAACATCTCCCAGTGCACATGGCCGCCCTCAAACAGTTCCGCATGGTAAATACCCGCGCCGGGAAGGTTCGTCAGAAGCATGCCGAACGCGATCGGCAGAAGGAGCAGCGGCTCAAACTTCTTGACGATGGCGAGATACAGAAGAACGCAGGAAATCAGGATCATAATCAGACAACGCGGATCGTCTGCGATCATGGAAAAGCCTGTGCTCTTCAGAAAGTTAAGAATAGCATCCATGAAAATTTACACTCCTTTTATGGTATTGGGCTGCGCTGCGGAACTTAACCGATGACGCAGAGGAGTGTACCGGTTTCAACCGTCGCGCCCTTCTGGACCGCAACGCTGACAATCTTGCCGGCCTTCGGCGCCATAATCTCATTCTCCATCTTCATGGCCTCGAGAATCATCAGAACCTGACCCTCGCTGACGGTATCGCCGACGTTGACGTTGACCGCGAGGATATTGCCGGGCATCGGGCTGGTGACGGACTCACCTGCGCCTGCCGGAGCCGCTGCGGGAGCCGGAGCTGCCGCCGGAGCCGGAGCGGGTGCTGCCGCGGGCGCCGGAGCTGCGCCGCCCTTGATCTCTTCTACGGTGACTTCATATGCTGTGCCATTGACGTTGACATTATACTTTTTCATTGAAACTTACCTCTCATCTGTTTCTCTTGAATTTCGTGTCGTCCGGGAACGGATGCCTCAGACTCTCTTGATCGAATGAATACGGATATGCGAAACGTCGGTCCCCATTTCTTCCGCGATCGCAACGGCAATCGCAGCGACAATCTGCTGCTTGTTTGCAGACGGAGCTGCCGGAGCGGGCGCTGCAGCCGGGGCTGCGGAAACAGCCGGCGCCGCCGGTTTGACCGGCGCAAATTTCGCAACAATCATACCCAGCAGCTTAATAAGAACAATCAGGCAGACCAGAACGACAAAGACCGTGATGAGGCCCATCAGAACGACCTGCAGGGTACTGATTTCTCCCATGATTTTACCCCCTTTCGCCAGAGTAG
>JBJEOO010000271.1:0-5918 GCA_051880755.1 Hominenteromicrobium sp. | reverse complement strand
TGGGTCTATCTCATGGATGCGGCGGACGATCTTTCGGAAGACCTTCGCAAAAAAAGCTTCAATCCGTTCATCGAAAAGCTCGGGCTTTCCGCCTGTCTCGGCGGTAAGCTGTCCGAAGAACAGCGGGCTTCGGCAGACCGCGAATGCAACGCGGTGCTGAACGGATCGCTTGCGCGGATGCGTCCGGCAGTGAATCTTCTGCCGGAAGGAGAATTTACCGGCATCATCGAGAATATTCTGAATCTTGGACTTCCCGAAATGCAGCGGGAAATTCTGTTTTTACACATAAAGGAGAAAAAGCATGGCAGATCCGTATAAGGTTCTTGGGGTTTCGCCCTCGGCCACCGACGAAGAAATCAAGGACGCGTACAGAAAGCTCGCGAAAAAGTATCATCCGGATCAATACGCCGACAGCCCGCTTGCGGAGCTGGCCGGCGAAAAGATGAAGGAGATCAATGAGGCGTATGATACCATCGTCTCACAGCGCAAGAACCGCACGGCGGGCGGCTATGCGTCTGCCGGCGGCTACAGCTACAACAATGTGCGCGGCAGCGGCAATTCGGGCTTTAACGATGTGCGTAGCTATATCATGGCGGGCCGCATCGCGGACGCTGAACAGCTTCTGAACGGTGTGCCGGTTGAGAGCCGGAATGCGGAATGGTATTTTCTGAAGGGTTCCGTGCTTTATCGCCGCGGCTGGCTGGAGGAAGCCAAGGAGCATTTCACCCGCGCCTGCCAGATGGACCCCGGCAATCCGGAGTATCAGGCTGCGCTGAATCAGGCCATGAATCAGCGCAGCGGCGTGTACGGCGGTTATAATCCGAACATGAATACCGGCATGGGCAGCTGCAATACCTGCGATGTCTGCAACAGCCTGATCTGCGCGGATTGCTGCTGTGAGTGCATGGGCGGCGACCTGATCCCCTGCTGCTGAGTGTTTTTCTGCCGACCATTGAGGCGGATCGGCACATTGATATGCGCGCCTCCCGGGAAAGGTAAGTGGTCATTGTTATGCGCGCAAAAACCATGCGTGTGGCTTTCTGCGGCGTGATTGCCGCGCTGTCCGTTGTCGTTCTGTTTTTGACCGGCGTCATACCGGTTGCAACCATTGCGCTGCCGGCTGTTGCGGGATGTCTCCTGATTGCCGTTGTGGCGGAGATCAACGTTCGTTACGGCTTTGCCGTGTACTTGGTCGTCAGTGTGTTCGCGGCGCTGCTTACGCCGGACAGGGAAGCGGCGCTGCTTTATATTGTGTTTTTCGGCTATTATCCGGCCTTGTACGGCCTGCTCAGCCGGATTCGGAACCGCGTGCTGTGCTGGGCGGCGAAGCTTCTTGTTTTCAACGCGGCTATGGTTCTGGAAGGCTTTCTTGCCGTGCTGTTTCTGCAGATACCGGTGTCTGAAATGCTTCCGTTCGGATGGATTTCCATTCCGATCATGCTGGTTCTGCTGAATGCGGTTTTTGTTCTCTATGATTTCTCGATGAACGGCCTGATCGTTCTGTATATCCGGCGGCTGCATCCGCTTGTCGGAAAGTATCTGAAATAAAATACAGCCCGACGCACGGGGGATCAATCTCCGGGTGCGCCGGGTGTTTTTCTTATTGGACCGTTACAGCTTTGCGGCGTCCTGCTTGGTGCAGCCGTCCGGACTGTAACGGGCTTTTTCGTATAGGGTGTGCAGCCGTTCTGCCGCGCCGCCGGTCAGCCGGGCGTGCGCTTCGGCCTCTGCGGGTGACATCCATGCCTGCGGAGGCTCCTTGGCTGCGCGCAGGATGGTTTTCCGGTATTTGCGGCGCACGGACGCATTCGGCGAGCGGTCCAAAAAGCGGGGGCGGTCACGCGTGCGCTTAGCTTCCCGGATGGTTTCAAGCCGGTCGTCCTGCAGGTTTTCAACAAAATCCTCGCGGTCATGGAACGATTTGCTGAAAGAACGGGACAGCCGCAGCGCGCCGTATATGACGCCGAATACAGCGCCGACGGCCACGGCAATCAAAATCGCGTATTCGACGATGTGCATGATGACGGTCATGACCGGATTCGGCTTTACATCAGGCAGCATCTGCAGTTCCCCATCTTTCTCCTCCTCGACCGGCTCCGGTGAAGCGGAGGGGAGCACCGTCTGCGTCTGTGATTCGGAGACGGGCGGCGGTGTGTAGCGGAATTCAATGTCATTTCCGATCAGCGCCGGCAGGAGTATGACCGCAAAGATCACAAAAGCGGCGCCGAGAATGGCCGTGCTTATGCGCACAATCCGCCGTGCGGGCATATTGCGCATATCCTTGTTTACGCCGATATAACTGTCGATGCGCGAAATGCCGTGATGGATAAAGCAAAGCAGAAAATAGACCGCCATATAGAGCAGGGCAAGGTACTGGTAAACGCCGTTCAGCCGTTCCTGAAAGAATACGGCAACGGCGGGAACCAAAAAAGCGGCCAGTCCCGGATAAGCGGGATTGTCCAGAAGGGAATGCTTTTCACCGAGCAGACGGTTGTAAAGCCGCAGGAAACAGAGCAGAACGGCGGGCGCAGCCATGAACGGCGTATCAAACAGAAACATGGTCGCGATGACAATAACCGCGCTGGAAAGCAGATACAGCAGGATATTGCGCAGATAGCGCGCGGCAAACCAGCTCAGCATAACGGGAACAATGATGAGCAGGCCGCGCAGATGGTTCTCAATCACGGTTTCACGCGAAAGCTCCTGATTGGTAAAATTCAGAATCAAAGCGTAAAGCGGCGAAAAGATCAGCGCGCAGTGCACCCACCCGATTATAACGGAGATCAGACGGCGGATGGGAATCCGACGGTTTTTTCCGGTCATACGCGCCACCTCACAATCTCAACACGTTTGGATGTATCGGTCATTTTGTTGCGTTCGGGCATATTGCGGTCCTCCGGCAGAATCCAGATGGCCTCATGCTCGCCGGCCAGCGCTTCAAAGGCGGGGAGCAGCCGGATTTTCTGCTCTTTGGAGATCAGAATATACAGGTTGTTTTCCTTGCCGCTGTGGTCGCGCTCCGCCTGAATCAGATCCGCCATCGGCGGAAGATCATTCCGGCAGGTGGTCCTTGCCAGAAGCTTGCGCATATACAGCGCCGTATTCTGGCCGGAAAGCTCGCCGGTGTTCAGGGGCTTTTCGGTCAGAACATCCATGCCGTTGCCGAGAATCGTCACGGAAATGCCGTCTGCGAGCATGCGCTCACACAGCTCGGCCGCGATGGAAATCGAAACTTCGTTGAGCGTGTCGGTTACGGCGGAGCCTGTTCCCGTGCAGTCCAGCAGAAGAACAACCTTCTGGGAAAGCGTCGATTCATGCATGTTGACCAGCAGGCTGCCGCTGCGGGCCGAAGCCTTCCAGTTGATATGCTTCATCGGGTCGGTGCGGCGGTAGTCGCGTATGCCGGCAAATTCAAAGGGATCGTCGTAAACGCGCCGACGGCTGACAAGCATACCCATGATCTTGCTGTATGGAATGCGGATCCGGTCGGTGGAGAGACGCGCCGGCAGAACGAAGAACTCCGAGGTTTGCGGAAAATGCGTGACCATTTTTTCGGACATCAGCAGATCGTGCGACGTGATGGTGGTCGATTCAATCCGGTAATAACCGCGCTTTTTTGCTTTGAACGGCAGGGTGCGTGTGATGCGCTGTTTGACGGAAGCCGTAAAAACGTCGCGGCGGTAGGTCATATCGCTGACGGTGGAGTTTTCTTCGTCGCGAAAAGCGAGCCAACGGCTCATGTCAAAGCCAACCTCCAGAACGGGGAGGGGAAGATATTTATTGTTGACAATGGTTTCCACCAGATTGGCATCCTCTCCGCAGAACACATGCTCGCGGTCAAAGGCAATCCGGATATCCAGGTTTTTGTTCCAGCAGCTGCGGAAAATAAATCTCTGCGCAAGAAATATCGCGGCCAGCAGCAGAAGCAGAATCAGAATCGTTGCCATTACTTCGACCAATCCTCTGTCGGCAGCGGGATTGAGGAAAGCACGTCCTCAATCACTTTTTTCTGCGCCGAAACAAGACCGGCGGAGCCGCTGAGCTGCAGGCGGTGCGCAAGTGTCGGCACGGCAACGGCTTTAATATCCTCCGGTACAACGTAACGGCCGCCGCGCAGCAGCGCATAAGCGCGGACGGCACGCAGCAGCGCAAGGCTTCCGCGCGGGCTGACGCCCATTTCGACATTCGGCCAGTGCCTTGTTGCCTGCACAAGCGAAACAAGATAGTCAAGCAGAACGGGGTGAATGTAAATCTCCTTGGCAAGACGCTGAAGCTCCAGAATATCTGCGCCCGTGCAGATGCTGCCCAGCGTTTCGAGCGGCTCGTCCTTCATGAAGCGAAGCAGAATTTCTTTTTCCTGCTCGGGTGTCGGGGCTTCCATGGAAATGCGCATCAGGAAGCGGTCAAGCTGGGCTTCCGGAAGCGGATAAGTACCGAGCGTTTCAATGGGGTTCTGCGTCGCGATGACGAAGAACGGCGCTTCCAGCCGCATGGTTTCACCGTCCACCGTGATCTGCCGTTCACCCATGCATTCCAGCAGGCTGGACTGTGTGCGCGGCGTTGCGCGGTTGATTTCATCGGCAAGCAGAATGTTGCAGAACGCGGGTCCGGGGCTGAAAATAAAATCATTTTCCTTTTGATTGAAATAGTTCAGGCCGGTTACATCACTGGGCAGGAGGTCGGGCGTGAACTGAATGCGGCTGAATTTGGCGCTGACCGATTTCGCGAGCGACTTGGCCAGAACGGTTTTGCCCATGCCGGGCACGTCCTCAATCAGCACATGGCCGTCCGCAACCATGGCGGTCAGCAGCAGGTTGATGACGGATTCCGAACCGATCATGACTTTGCCGATGTTCTCCTTGATCGAGGATAAAAGCGTTGCTGTTTCCATGAAAAACCTCCAAAAGACTTTGATAAACGATTGACTATTTATGAAAATAATACAGCAGATCAGCGCAGAATGCAAGCGTACAGCGAAAAAAACGAAAATTTTCCCAAAAAATGAAGCCGTGGAGGACCGTCCTGCAGAAAGTGCGGGATTTCCCTTGAAATCCCTGCAAAAATCCCTTGATTTTTGCAGGGGAATAAGCTAAAATGAACATAATGGTGTTTTATGCGCGATACATAAACACAAAATGAGGGCCGCTGTGCGGTTTGGCAGCCCTCGCTCGGAAAGAAAGGAATACAACCATGAATATTCAGCTAACGGATCGGATCAAGCAGAACGCGAGATCGTTTTCCAAAGGACAGCGGCTGATCGCAAAGTATATTGAGGAGCATTATGATAAGGTTGCGTTTATGACGGCTTCCAAGCTCGGCTCCACGGTCGGCGTGAGCGAATCCACCGTTGTCCGGTTTGCTACGGAAATCGGCTATTCCGGTTATCCGGCACTCCAGCAGGCCATGCAGGAAATGATCCGCAATCGGCTCACGAGCGTGCAGCGGCTGGAGATTACCTCCACCAATATTCCGCTTGACCGGCTGCTTGACAGCTCGCTCGATCAGGATATCGACATTATCCGGCGCACCAAGGAAAACATTTCGCATGAAGCGTTTTATGACGCGGCGGATGCCCTGACCAAAGCCAAAAAAGTCTACATTATCGGTGCGGGAAGCTCGCTTGCCATCGCGACGTTCCTTTCGCACTATCTGTCTCTGATTTTTGATTCGGTGCAGCTGATCAACGCGACAAGTGAGGCGCAGATTCTGCAGCAGATGGTGCATATCGGAAAGGATGACGCGCTGATCGGCATCAGCTTTCCGCGTTATTCAAAAAAGGCCGTGAAGGCGCTCAAATACGCTTCCGACCGCGGTGCGTCGGTTGTGGCCATTACGGACAGCATGCTTTCTCCGCTTGCGGCTTACGCCCAGCATGTCCTGCTTGCCAAGAGCGATATGGTTTCGTTTGTCGATTCGCT
>JBJEOO010000270.1:0-5969 GCA_051880755.1 Hominenteromicrobium sp. | reverse complement strand
CAGGAACATGTGGTTCTTATCGATCACACGGCAGCGGCGGATCATTTCCTCATAGAAACGCACCAGCGCGGGCGTCAGCTCATCCATACGCGGCGTCATGGAAAGCGGCTCGTTGATGCAGTCATAGCCGCCGACAATCCAGCGGTCCTTGTAGCGCCGCATGAATTCCTCCATCAGGATGTACATGCGCTCCATCGATTCCTCATCGTCGTAGAAATGCTGGCAGTTGTCCACGCCGTCGTCGCACGGAATGCCGGACTGCCCGGCGGTCGCCGCGTGCAGATCAATAATCGCGTATACCCGGTATTTCTCGCACCAATCGAGCACATCGCCGAGCATGGCGAAGGAATCCTCGTTGAACGTGATGCCAGGCTCCTCATACAGGAAGCTCCACGCGCGGATTGGCAGACGCACGGAGTTATAGCCGCGTTCGGCCAGCAGGCGGATATCCGCCTCGGTCAGATAGGCGCGCCGCCAGCGCTTCCAGAATTCCTCCGTATATTTCGTGCCGCATGTTTCCCGCAGAATCTGATTCATTGCCCGTCCGCGGTCCATACGCCCCATCGACGCGTATTTTCCGGGTGCAAACGGCTCGAATCCGCTTTGGATTCCGAGCATAAAGGCTTCCGGATTATCCCAGTTGCCCATGCCCCAGCCGCGGAGAATAACCTCTTCTCCGTCGCCGTTCACCATGATGCCGTTTTCATTGTGCAGAAATCCCCGGACACGGTCATGATCATAAACGCCCATATTTTTTCCACCTTTCCAAGACAGTCTGTTGAAAGTTTTTCCATTAAAAGTATAAGCGCTTAACAGTTCCTTGTCAAGATGAAGATGCGGCAGCAAAATCGGGCGGACCTTTCGGCCCGCCCGCACAGCTTACGGTATTCTGTTTTTGCCGATCCGTCCGGATCAATACTGGCCGCCGTACGGCGGATAATTCGGAACCGGCACGGCCGGCTCCATCAGGGGCGCCATCTTCTTGTTGAACTGAATGATGCAGATGCCGAAAACGACCTGCGCCGCCGCGCTGCAGCCGCCGGTCAGCAGGCTGAACCAGCCGGTGAGCACGAAATCACCGTACAGGTTGAAGATTCCGATCGCCGCACTGATAAAGCAAAGGATCGCCACAAACATGGAGGCCTTTTTGACCGCCTTGCCGGTATCAATGGCTTTCTTGGCCGCGTTGATCGAACCGATCACCTTGATGCTGTATACGATTTTAACGGCAAGGCAAATCAGGCCGACAAACACTGCGGCTATACAAATCCACATAACCATATTGAACATTGCGCGCTCATATACCGACACTTCACCGCTTGCCATCGCAAAGATAACGAAGAGAACCACCAGGCAGATTACAAGGAGCAGCGCAAGGAGACCCAGGCCGACCAGACCGATAATCTGCAGAACCTTCAGAATCGTCAGACCCGAGGTTTTCAGCAACGGAGATTTTTCATCGCGGCCGGAAATATAGGTAATCCAGAGCGCCGCCACGGCAAGACCGGAAGTGATCACGCCCGGAATCATGGCGATCAGTTTGGAAACCATACCGGCGCTCTGCGCCGCATACAGCTCGGAATAGATTTCTTCAAAATCGATGGCGCTGCGCAGCTCCATCGGAAGGAGCTGCATGATATTTGAAATCAGGTGTATGTAATTCATCGGAATGAACGCCTGAATAATCGAAAGCACCAGAATCAGCGACGTCAGAATCGTGCCGGCCAAAAACAGCGGTGAGCCGGCAAGCGCCTTGATCGCCTTGTGAACCGACGTGATCTGAACTGCAGGGCGCACCGCCGGCTGATAGGCGGCTGACTGCTGCGCATACGGATTCGGCTGCACATACGGGTTCGCCTGCTGAACATACGGCGAGGGATGTGCATACGGATTCTGTGCCGCGTACGGGGACTGCTGCTGAACCGGCGGCTGCGGGGCTGCGGGTGCAGGCTGCGGAGCTACCGGCTCAGGCTGCGGGGCCACAGGTTCGGGCTGCGGGGCAGCGGGAGCAGGCTGCGGAGCCACAGGCTCGGGCTGCGAAGCTACAACAACCGGCTGCGGGGCTACAGGCTCAGGCTGTGGAGCTACCGGCTCGGGCTGTGGGGCCACAGGTTCGGGCTGCGGGGCCACAGGCTCAGGCTGCGGAGCCACAGGCTCAAGCTGCGGAGCCACAGGCTCGGGCTGCGGAGCCACAGGCTCAGGCTGCGGGGCTACAACAACCGGCTGCGGGGCAGCGGGTGCAGGCTGTGCAGGAGCCGGCGGCTGAACACGCGGCGGCTGGGCGGGCTGCGGCGCGCGGCAGGTACAGGGCGTACCGTCATCCGCAAGTTTTTTACCGCAATAGATACAATACATAGGGACCTTCCTTTCCGTTCCTTATCCTCAACGGGCGGGGTCAAAGCTCCGCTCGCTTTTCCCACTTTCAGTGGTAGACCGCGACAATCTCCAGATTTTCGTCGAGTACCACCAGATCGGCCCGCTTGCCAACGGCAAGACTGCCGATTTCATTTTCCATGCCGATCTCCTTTGCCGGCGTCAGCGTCATGGCGCGCACCGCATCCTCAAACGGAATTCCCCACGAGACGAGATTTTTCAGCTCGTCATGCAGGTTAGTGACCGACCCGGCAATCGTGCCGTCCGGGAGCGTCGCCTTTCCGTCCTTGACCGTGACAAGGTTTACGCCGAGTATCCCCTGCCCGTCCTCCATACCGCTGAGCCGCATGGCGTCGCTGATCACGCAGACGCGCCCGGACATCAGCTTGAAGGTTGTGCGGACAACGGCAGGATGAATGTGGATGCCGTCGCAGATCAGCTCGCCGCAGACATTTTCCGTATCAAACACCGCGCCGACAACGCCCGGCGCACGGTGCGTCAGGCCGGACATCGCATTATACAGGTGCGTCGCATGTGTTACACCGCTTTGGAACGCCGCCTTTGCGCCGTCATAATCCGTAGCCGTGTGCGCAATCGAAACAGTGCAGAACTTCGAGGCCTTTTCGATAAAATCACCGCGCTCGTCACATTCGGGCGCAATATCCACCAGCTTGATGATGCCGCCGCATTCGTCATAGAAGGATTTGAAAACGTCAAAATCGGGGGCCTGAATGAACTCATCGCCCTGCGCGCCCTTTTTGGCATGTGAAATGAACGGGCCTTCCATATTGACACCGATAATCCGCGCGCCTTCCTTGTCCTCCATGCAGGCACGCACCACGGCAAGCGAACGCGAAATTTCCTCATTGGATACGGTCATCGTCGTCGGGCAGAATGAGGTGACGCCCTTGGTCAGCAGGAATTTTGCCATCTCACGCAGGCCCTGCTCATCCGCATCGCATGTATCGGCGCCCGCGCCGCCATGCACATGGATGTCGACAAAGCCCGGAACAATCGTATAGCCCGTGCAGTCAATGACCAGATCGCTCTCCGTGTAGGAAAGCTTGTCCGCCAGGCGAACGATCCGCTCGTCTTCGATCTCCATATCGGCCTTTCTGAGGCGGAAGTCCGCATCCAGAATCTTCGCATTTGTGAAAATCATCTTGAAAACTCCTTCCCTTTCATAAAGCGCGGTATTCCGCGCCGATTTACAGCAATTGGAGCAGAACCATCAGTGTCACGCCCGGTACGCCGAGCACCGCCGCGATGAGAACGCTCAGACGGCTGACGGTAACGGCGATACCCGTAAACGGCGTCAGCGCATAAAGCGCGGCCAGAGCGCCCACGCCGAGCAGCGCCGAACCAAGCAGTCTTTTTATGAACTTCATAGTCAATCCCCCTTCCCGTCATTTATATGCGGAAAGGCGGATTTTTATGGCAGCTTATGCCTTTGCTTCTTTTTCGGGGTCCGGAACGAAATCGACCTTGCCGGTCGCGACATACGCGGAGGCCACAATGATGGACAGGGGCGTACCGATTGTCAGTTCGCGCTTCGGGCTGCGGTGCGTAATCAGGCCGTCATAGACAAAGCTCTCGTTTTCAAAGCTGTCCAGCGGGACAAAGCCCTCCACGCTGTTTTCCAGCCGGACAAATACGCCGCGCTGGGTCACGCCGCTCACGACGCCATCGTAATGCTCGCCGATATGCTGGCGCATGTATTCCGCCATATAGCAATCCTCGGCATCGCGTTCCGCCATCAGCGCACGGATTTCATTCTGCGAGGATTCCCGCGCCGAAACCTCCGTGAACTGTGCGAAGCGGCGCTGGATCTCCTCCGCCGGCATGCCTTCCACAAAAGCGGAGAGAATACGATGAATGGAGGTATCCGGATAACGGCGGATCGGAGAAGTGAAGTGGCTGTAATCCTCGAGCGCAAGGCCGAAATGCCCGGTTTCCTCCGTCGAATAGCGGGCCTTGTCCATCGTGCGCAGCAAACGCTGAGAGACCAGTGTTTCGCACGGCAGTCCGCGCACACGGTCCAGAATCGCCGCGAAATCCGGCGTGCCGGGATTCGGCTTTTCAAGCTCACGGCACGGAACGCCTACGAGCTTCAGCAGCGTAATCAGCTCCTCCACACGCTTCGGATCCGGCGTGCCGTGTACACGATAGAGGAACGGCAGCTTGTGGTCGAGCGAGAATTTTGCCGCCGCAATATTGGCCGTGATCATCATCTGCTCGATGAGCTGCTCCGCTTCACCCGTCGTGCGCGGCATGATATCGACGCACACGCCATTTTCATCCAGCACAAAGCGGGATTCTCCGCTGTCCAGCTCCATCGTGCCGCGCGCCGCGGAATTCGCCTTCAGAATATCCGCCAGCTCCTTGGCGGCGAGCAGCGGCGTCATGACCGGCTTGTATTTTGCCTTGATTTCCTTCGTCGCGGTACCGTCCAGAATGGTATTGACCTCGCTGTACACCCCGCGGACCTTGGAATTGATGATGGATTTATGGAAATCATATTTTGTGATTCTGCCGTTTTTATCGAGGTGGATGATTGCGGAAAACGCGAGCTTGTCCGTACCCGCATTCAGCGAGCAGGCGCCGTTGGAGAGCGTCTCCGGCAGCATCGGAATGACGCGGTCCGCAAAATAAACCGAGGTGCCGCGCAGCAGCGCTTCCTCGTCCACCGGTGTATCCGGCTGAACATAATGCGAAACGTCCGCGATGTGTACGCCGAGGATATAGCCCGCGCGCGTGCGCCTGACGGAAATCGCGTCGTCAAGATCCTTTGCGTCCGCGCCGTCAATCGTGAAGATTTTCTCTTTTCTCAGGTCCAGCCGCTTTTCATATTCCTCCTGCGGAATCGGCGCGCTGCCGACACGCGCCGCCTGCTCCAGCACCTCTTCGGGAAAGACGGACGGAATACCGTACTGCTCAATAATCGCATCCGCACAGACACGCGCGCTGCGGCCTGTACCGAACACCTTCTGAACCGCCGCATACGTCCAGTCTCCGCGATAATCCTGCTCCATCGATACGAGCACCTTGTCGCCGTCCTTGGCCCCGTTCAGGTCGCGCTGCCGGAGCTTGAGATTATACCGGATCGCATTGTCCGGAATCAGCTCAAAGCCCTCCGGCGTAACCGACACCGTGCCCGTCGTCTCCGCGCGCTTATGCTCCACAATGCGGCGCACCCGCCCGGAGGGGCCGCGGTCTTCCTTCCGGATATCGCCGACGACAATCGTATCGCCGACCAGCGCACCCTTCAAGGCGCTGCCGTGAATAAAAATATCCTCTCCGCCGTCTTCGGGACGGGCAAAGCCGAACCCTTTCGAAAGCGAAACCAGCGTGGCCGTCACATCTTCCTCCACGGGGATCAGCTTCACGTTGTGCTGGCGATCCATCAAAATCAGCCGCTTGTCCTTCAGACTGTGCAGCGCATTGTAAAACGCCGTTTCGTTGGAAATGCCCGACTTGCGCAGCAGGCGCCGTGCTCCCCAATCGTGTATCTCTTCCCCGCGAAGTGCCGCAAGGATCTTCTCTTCTACGCTGCTCATGGCCGCGTCACTTTTGTTTTCAAACCGATTTCTCTTCTG
>JBJEOO010000269.1:0-6060 GCA_051880755.1 Hominenteromicrobium sp. | reverse complement strand
CCCGCAGACCTTGAAGCCGTCCATACCTACGCCGGAGACCCGGAAAACGCCCGCTATATGATGTTTCTGCCGAAAGAAAGCAAAGCCGATACCGCGCATTTTCTGGAGGAAATCGAGGCGGAATGGAAAAAAGAAAACCCTTCCTTTTTTGAATTCGCCGTTCTGCTTGAAAATGTGCTGATCGGCTCGGTCTCCGTCTATCTCGATGAAGCGCACACCGAGGGCGAGCTGGGCTGGATTCTCAACAAGCGATACTGGGGATGCGGCTACGCTGCGGAAAGCGCCGCCGCCCTGCGCGACTTCGCTTTGCGCACGCTGAAGCTGCCGCGGCTTGTCGCGCACTGCGACGCCCGCAACACGGCCTCGGCACGCGTCATGGAGAAGCTCGGCATGACGCTGGAGGATGACACCGGCACACGGCAGTACCGGAACCGCCCGGAAATCGCACGGGAGCTGCGATATGCCCTGACACATACCACAACATAAGGAGAATACCCATGGCCATCGAAAAAGTTAAAGCCTATTTCAAAGCATACGGCATGGAAAGCCGCATACTGGAATTTGACGTTTCCAGCGCCACCGTGGAGCTGGCCGCCGAAGCGCTGCACTGCGCACCCGGCAGAATTGCAAAAACCCTTTCGTTCTCCGTACACGGCGATCCGATTCTGATCGTCGCCGCCGGAGATACCAAAATCGACAACGCCAAATACAAGGCGCAGTTCGGCACAAAGGCCAAAATGCTCTCCGCGGAGGAAGCCGCCGAAAAAATCGGGCACGCCGTGGGCGGTGTTTGCCCGTTTGCCGTTCAGGATGGCGTCGTTACCTATCTGGATGTTTCACTGAAGCGCTTTGAGACGGTATTCCCCGCCTGCGGCAGCAGCAACAGCGCCATTGAGCTGACCATCCCCGAGCTGGAACAATACTCCGCCTGCGCGGCATGGATTGATGTCTGCAAGCTTCCCGTCACATAATGCCTTCAGCCCACCAGCTGCACGGCTGCCATCGCGTAGACGGCGCCGTAATAGAGCAGCAGGGCAAAATCCCGCTGCGGGCCGGTAATACCGGAAATCGCGTCTTTCGCGACAAACATATCCGATACACAGAACGCGGCGGCGCCGAGCGCAAACACGAGATAGCGCGGTGAAGCCGTAAACGGCAGAACCACGGCCGTGGCTGCCATCACCGCGAGCACCGCCGGATAGACGAGCATGGGCACAAACAGCTTGCCGAGCCGTTTTAAATCGTGCCGGAACAGAAACGCAGCCGCGCCATACAGCCCAACGGCAATCGGCACGCTGTACCACACCGGTTCCGCAGCGGTCAGGCTGTATACAATGAACGCGATGTGCGCGAGCGCGAAGCTGACAATACCGCCCGCGAAGCTGCATTCAATGACAAAATCCGCGATGCAGCACAGCGCAAGGGCAGCCACCAGAATCCAGCTCTCCGGCGGCCGGTCGTATAATACCGTGCCGAGGACAGCCGTCATCACCGTAGTAAACGTTGCACCGCATTTTGCGGCAGACCGCCAGAGCAGCCTGCCCTGTTCGCGCGTCCGGATATAAATGTAGAAGAACATCAGCAGCACCGGCAGAGAAAGCCCCAGCCAGATCCAAATGAAATACGCCATCGGAATACCTCCTGTCACCCGTATTTTAGCACAGCTTCCGGGAAAAAACAAACCCGCCGGCCGCCAAACCCCAAATGGGCCGGACGCCGGCGGGTACGGCAGAACTGCCGTCTCGCTGTCTACCTGAGTAAGCCGATCAGCCACGCAGCGGCGGCAGCGGCAAGCACAACGCACTGGACAATCAGCATGGCGCGCGCAACGGTGCGTTTATTGATACCGGAGGACGGCGAAAAGCTCCAGACCGCCGCCATAATCAGCCCGAGCACCGGGATGAGCTGCACAAGCAGCATCATGACGCATTCCGAAACGGAGAGCATCATGGTATCCTGCGGCAGGTACTCCACCGCGCGCCCACGCACCGGCATCTCCTGCGCCGCACTGTTATAAATCACCGGCGAAAAGCCCTGATTAAACACCGTATCACAGGTCGGTTCCACATCAGAACTGATCTTTTCGGGATCTCTCGGCTGCACATATCTTTCAAAATCTTCATTCAGCATCATACAACGCATACCTCCCTGTACGCACCTGAATGGCCAAAATTTGTTTTTGATTCGCGGACACCTTATCCGATCTCCGCAAGTATATCTTATCACTTATAACTGAAATTTTCAATAATAATCTGAAAATTTGTAATTTTTATTGTACTGATTCCACTTTAAAGAGATAAATTGTATATTACAAGCGCAAAAGTGTCCTTTAATGAAATACACTTTTGCACCTTGTGTTCTTCGATTATTCATGCTATACTCCTATTGACCTCTCTATCGGCAATTTATGGAAAGGAGAATGAAAGTATGCCCCTCTGCATCGTCAAAGCTCCGTGCAGGGTCTGATCCCGGACGGGACCGCATGGAGCCAATTTACCGTCCGCAGGCTTTGCACCTTTGAACCCGAAAATCAAAGTTAAAGGAGCAAAGTCCCTATGAAAAACAATTTATTCAACAAATTACAAGCCTTCAAGCCGCTTCGCCCGTTTCTGCTGCTGTGGTCCACGCAGTCGCTGTCAGCGCTGGGCAGCGGCATGACCAGCTTTGCGCTCGTCATCTGGGCGTTTGAGCAGAGCGGTTCGGCGCTCAGTACGTCGCTGTGGTGCATCGGCGCGGTGCTGGGCTGGCTCCCTATCCCGCTGATGAGCGCCAATCTGGACGTGCTGTTTCGCACGCATATTCCGGTGGACATGCAGGGGCGCGTCTATTCCGCACGCAACACGCTGCAGTTCTTCACGATCCCGCTCGGCTACTTCGCGGGCGGCTTCTTGGTCGACTACATATTTGAGCCGCTGATGGCAGCGCAGGAGAGCGGAAGTCTCCTGACCGTGCTGTTTGGCACAGGAAAAGGTTCCGGCGCGGCGTTTCTGTTCCTCATCATCGGCTTTGTCGGCGTACTGCCCTGCCTGATTTTCCGCCGCGGCCGCCACATTCTCGACCTTGAGAAGTCTAAATCATCCATTTCCATACAGGAGATTTTATGAACTGGTTTAACCCAAACGACACAACCCGTCCCGTTTTTACCGCGGAAAGCCATATCCGAAGCAAAAATCTGCCGGACGTCTGGGGCGTCCTGCCCAACCGCGCGGTTGTCTTTTTTCTCGGAAAGGGCATGCCCGTTCTGGAGGAAGCCTTTCCGACCGAAGAGGTGCTCTCCTCCCTGCCCGGCTTCATCACGCATTCCCGCGTGCTGCGCGTGACGGGACACGAGGACGTCTGCTTCGTACACGGCGGCTGGGGTGCGCCGCAGGCAGTCTGCACGGCGGAGACGCTGATCGCGCTCGGCGTCAAGGAGTTTCTGCTGGTCGGTTTGTGCGGCGCTTTCGGGGAAGATCTCGCCGTCGGCGACGTGCTGCTGCCGCCGCAAATTCTGAGCGAGGAGGGAACCTCGCGCCACTACTTTGAGAATCCGGAATTCTGCACGGTGGAAAGCCCGTTCCCGATTGAAACGCTCGCCGCATATCTGCAG
Source organism: Hominenteromicrobium sp. (assembly GCA_051880755.1). Taxonomy (GTDB): domain Bacteria; phylum Bacillota; class Clostridia; order Oscillospirales; family Acutalibacteraceae; genus Hominenteromicrobium. Next base: position 2,471 of record JBJEOO010000269.1, on the reverse strand, counting down.
GCGCAATCCTTTACGGTGCGGCAGGAAAACATTGTCACTACAGACGCCGTTTACCGCCAGACCTACCACAAAGAAGCGCTGTGGCGCGAAATGGGCTGCGCCGCCGTGGATATGGAGGCCTCCGCTTTTGTGAACCTCTGCCGCTATTACGGCAAGAAATGTGCGGTCGCGCTGATGGTCTCTGACCGCCACCCGCTCTATGAGGGCGCACCGCCGTGGCAATGGGGCAACGCGGATTTCGCAGAGCTTCAGCGCCGCTTTATCACCTCGTGCGCCGCTTTTGCGCTCGAAAAATAAAAGACCGCATACAGAAAACGCCGCCTGTGATCCAATCCGGACCGCAGGCGGCGTTTGAATTTCATCGGTCAACTCAACCCCAAGTTGTAAAAAGCTGCCGTCAACCGTTCCCGAGAACCATTAGCGGCAGCTTTGTCTATGGATTACAGAAGAATGACGCCTTTTTCCGCGCAGATGCGGCGGGTCTCCTCGTCCCAGAGGGAGGACTGCACCTCGCCGATATGCACCTTGCCGAGCAGCAGCATGCACAGGCGGGACTGCCCGATGCCGCCGCCGATCGTGAGCGGCAGCTCATCGTTCAGAAGCATTTTGTGGAACGGCAGCTCCGCGCGCGCTTCGCATCCCGCGATTTTGAGCTGCGCCGCGAGCGACTCCGCATCGACGCGGATGCCCATGCTGCTGATCTCCAGCGCGATGCCGAGCGGCTCGTGCCACATGAGCAGGTCACCGTTCAGGCTCCAGTCGTCGTAGTCGGGCGCGCGCCCGTCGTGCGGCTTGCCGCTTTTCAGCGCGCCGCCGATCTGCTCGATGAACACCGTTCGGTGCTCGCGCACGATCACATTTTCGCGCTGCTTGGGCGTGAGATCCGGGTAGCGGTTCTCCAGCTCCTGCGCCGTAATGAAGTACACCTCGCGGCAAAGCTCGGTCGTCAGGCCGGAAAACTGCCATTTCAGCTCATCGAGCGTACCGCAGATCGCGCTGACGATGCGGCGCACAGTATCCTCAAGATACGCGGTCGTGCGCATCTCGCGGTCGATCACCTTTTCCCAGTCCCACTGGTCGACGTAGATCGAATGCAGATTGTCCAGCTCCTCGTCGCGGCGGATGGCGTTCATATCCGTCACCAGACCGTTGCCGACATAGAATCCGTAATTATGCAACGCAAGGCGCTTCCATTTTGCAAGTGAATGCACAACCTGCGCGTTCATGCCGACCGCCGGGATATCAAACGAAACCGGGCGCTCCACACCGTTCAGATCGTCGTTAAGACCTGTCGCCGGGTCGACAAAAAGCGGCGCGGTCACGCGCTTCAGATGCAGCGCGGCGCAGATTTTTACGAGAAAAACATTCTTGATAAGGCCAATCGCCTTCTGCGTCTCGTAAAGACCGAGACTCGGCGCATAGCCCTCGGGAACAGAAACCATGTGCACAACCACCCTAAACTCAAAATATGCTCCTATTTTACCGCACAGAAACGGATTTGTAAAGCGTCTTTACTTCACTTCACGGAGTACAATCTCGCCGAATTCCGCCGTACCCTGCGTCACCTCCAGCCGAATAACGCCTGCGCCGGCAACTGTGCCGAAGGTAAACGGTGCAAGCGCATTGGCAGCGCCTTCATGCGGAAACAGTCCGGACGGCGCGTGAACCGGTGTCTCCGCAGCGGCGGGCAGCATGCCCTCGAAAAGTATCTGTCCGTCACGCATGACGCGCACGCCGACCGACTCCGCCGCGCAGTACGTCGCGCCGACGGTATAGCTGCCCTTTGACCGGACGGTATACGACGCGAACTCGCCCTGAGACAGGCGCAGATGCATGTGGTCGCGCGGATGAAGCTGCGGGCCGCCAAAGCCGCCCGGCATCATCGGGGGATGATAGCCCTGCTCATAGACAATCTCAAAGCGGTCGAACACGCGGTAGTTCGTCGCGCACGGCATGTCCGCCAAGCCATTGTGGGAATCGAGCGGCAGGGCGTCATATCCGATGGCGGGAATTTCAAAATCGCCTTCACGCAGAAGGTACGGATGATACTGTACATTCTCCCGGCAATGCTCGACCTTCAGGCACTCCAGATATTCGTCCCAGATGCGCTGGGCATGCTCGAACGACGGTCTCGGGCCGCCGCACAGCGCGTAATCCGTGATCAGGTGCCACTCCTCCGGAACCTTGAAGTTTAAAACGGAAGCGCAGCCCGCCCCTTCCACGGTTTTCCAGCACCAGAGGTTGTAGCCGGCATGGTATTCCGCGAGAATCTCATACATCGTCGTCTGCCACGCGTGCTCGTTTCTGCCGCCCGTTTCGCCCATCCACAGCGGAATGCGAAGCGCACGGCATGTTTTCAGAACATCGGAAATCGAAACCAGCTCCGGGCTGACCATTTCGTACGCGTGCAGGCTGATGCCCCAGTTATGGCATTCAGGATCGAAATCGTGGTCGAACATATACGTCTGCGA
>JBJEOO010000268.1:0-6169 GCA_051880755.1 Hominenteromicrobium sp. | reverse complement strand
CTTCGGGCAAACCGTCCCGCCCTCTCCGTCAGCCGTGCTGGCCGGTGGCCGAGAATTCCACCCATTCGGAGATATTGACCGCATGATCGCCGATGCGTTCAAAATACTTTGCAACCATCAGCAGATCGATGCAGGTTTCCCCTTCACCGGGCTTTTCCGCAATCAGCGCGACGATTTCGTTCTTCACGCGGTTGAACAGTTCGTCCACGACATCGTCGTACCGCTCCACCGCATGCGCCAGATCCAGATCGTGGCGGACGAAGGAATCGACGCTGTCTGTTACCATTTTAACCGTGGCGCGCGCCATTTCGGCAATATGCAGCCGGCTGTCCATGCCGGTGCCCCGAATATGCTCGGTCATCTCCGCGATATCGGCGGCCTGATCGCCGATGCGCTCCATATCGGAGATCATTTTGAGTGCGGAGGAAACCAGCCGCAGGTCGCTCGCGACCGGCTGCTGCTGCAGAAGCAGCCGCATGCACAGCGATTCGATCTCCCGCTCCTTGCGGTCGATTTCGCGCTCCGTCTCGTAGACGATGCGGCGCATCTCATCGGTGGGGGTTTCCAGTGTTTTGGCCGCCTGCGAGATGGCGTCCTCGCACAGCGCGCCCATTCGGATCAGCTCGACATTCAGCCGCTCGAGCTGTTCTTCAAATCGGTTTCTCATAACAGGATCCTTCCTTTCATGCAGTTTCGGGATTATCCGAACCGGCCCGTAATATAGTCTTCCGTGCGCTTATCCTTCGGCATGGAGAAAAGCCTTTCGGTTTTTCCGAATTCAATCATGTCTCCCAGAAGGAAGAACGCCGTATTGTCCGAAATTCGGGCGGCCTGCTGCATGTTATGCGTCACCATAATGATAGTATAATCCTTTTTCAGCTCAGCCGCAAGATCCTCGATCTTACTTGTGGAAATCGGATCCAGCGCGGAGGTGGATTCGTCCATCAGCAGAACCTCCGGTTCAACCGCCAGCGCACGCGCAATGCACAGACGCTGCTGCTGACCGCCGGACATGCCCAGCGCGTTTTTCTTCAGCCGGTCCTTGACCTCGTCCCAGATCGCCGCCTGCCGCAGCGAGCGCTCGACGATCATATCGAGCTTTGCTTTGCTGCGGATGCCGTGGATGCGCGGGCCGTAGGCCACGTTGTCGTAAATGCTCATCGGAAAGGGGTTGGCTTTCTGGAACACCATGCCGACGCGCTTTCTGAGCTGGTTGACATCCATGCCTTTGTAGATATCCTCGCCCCCGAGCCGGACCTCGCCCTCGACGCGGCAGCCCTCCACAAGGTCGTTCATGCGGTTGAGCGTTTTCAGATACGTTGATTTTCCGCAGCCGGACGGGCCGATCAGCGCCGTAATCTCATGCTCGGGGATGTCCAGCGTGATGCCCTTGAGCGCCTCAAAATTGCCGTACCAGAGGTGCAGATCCTTCGTTTCGATAATTCCCATGTTGCGTTGCCTCCCAAGCACTCAGTGTTTCTTCAGCTTTTTGCCGGCGATTTTCGCGGCAAGATTGATGATGAAGGTCAGAATCAGCAGAATCGTTGCGATTGCGAAAGCGGAGTCAAATTCCGCGCGTTCGCTGGCATACATATACAGCGCCACGGTCAGCGTGGAGCCGGGCGTATTCGGCATCACGGCCTGCGCAAGATTCAGGATATTGTGCGCGACGCCGGCGGTATACAGCAGCGCCGCAGATTCACCCACGATGCGGCCGACCGCCAGAATGCAGCCGGTCACGATGCCGTCCACGGATGAAGGCAGCACGACGGTCCGGATCATGTGCCATTTTCCGGAGCCGAGGCCCAGGGCACCCTCCCGGTAGCTCTGCGGCACCGTTTTCAGGCTCTCCTGCGTGGTGCGGACAACGGTGGGCAGCGTCAGGATGACAAGCGTCAGCGCGCCGGCAATCAGACTGCTCTGCAGGCCGAAGAACTCGACAAAGACCAGCATGCCGACCAGACCGAAGATGATGGACGGGATGCCGGACAGCGTCTCCGTGGCAAACTCAATGATGCGCACCAGCTTTTTGTTGGACGCATACTCCGTCAGATAAATGGCGGCACCTACGCCCAGCGGCAAAACGATGACCAGCGTCATCAGAATAATGTACAGCGTATTCAGAAGATCCGGCAGAATGCCGATCGTACCGGATCGCGGACTTGGCTTTGTGGTCAGGAATTCCCACGAAATATTCGGAATGCCCCGGACAAAAATATAGCCGATCACGCCGATGAGGAGCAGGCAGACGACCGCAATCGCGATATACATCAGCGCGCTGCGCAGCCCGTCCATGAAGCGGCGGTAAGCCGATCGTTTCATTTTCCGCACCTCACTTATCCTTTTTCTTCAGGAAGAAATTCAGAACCATATTGATGACCATAATAAAGCAGTACAAGATCAGCGCCACAGAGAACAGCGCCTGGCGGTGCAGGCCGCTTGAATAGCTCATCTCGCCCGCAATGGCCGTTGTCAGGAAACGGACGCTCGTAAACAGCGAGGGCATATTGGCCACGTTGCCGCAGACCATCATGATGGCCATGGCCTCGCCCACCGCACGGCCGATGCCGAGCACGACGGCTGCCGCGATGCCGCTCTTTGCCGCCGGGAACGTCACTTTGAACACCGTCTCATTCCAGGTTGCCCCAAGCGCAAGGCTTGCTTCCTCATACTCGTGCGGGACCGCCTTCAGCGCGGTTTCCGATACGCTGATGATGGAAGGCAGGACCATGACCGTCAGCACGATGATGGAGGAGAAAAGGCCCACGCCGTCCGCGACATGAAACACCTTGCGGACAAAAGGCACCAGCACCATCATACCCACAAGGCCGTAAACGACCGAGGGAATGCCCGCAAGCAGATCAACAGTCGGGCGAATGATGCGGCTGACCGGTTCCGGCGCCATTTTGCCGAGGTAAATCGCAAACAGCAGCCCCAGCGGAACGCCGATCACAATAGCGCCGAGCGTACCGAGCACCGAGGTCAAAATAACCGGCAGAATGCCGAACTGATCCTGACTCGGTTTCCAGACCGTGCCGGTCAGAAATTCGATCAGTCCCACCTCGCGGATGGCCGGGATACCGGACACGACCAGATACCCGGTGATAACAATCACGAAGCCGACGGCAGCCAGACCGCATACCGTGAACAGCAGCCGCATGACCGTTTCGGTCGCCTTCAGCACCGGACTTGTTTTTTTCATACCATTATTCCCTTATCCTTTCATACAGAGAACGCGGGATGGGCTTTCCCATCCCGCATCGCGGTTTTCAGATCTCTGTGCCGTTCGGTTTTTCGGCTCAGTGCTTGACCGGAACGCAGCCCGCCTCGCGCACATATTCGTCCGCGTCTGCGGAAAGTGCCCAGTTCAGGAAAGCCTGCGCCTCAGGCGTCAGCTCTGTATTGTCGTTTGTCACCATCACGAAGTTACGCTGCACGGCGTAATCACCGGACTGAATTGTTTCTTCCGAGCATTCGACGCCATCGACCGTGAGGGCCTTTACCGTATCGTCCACAGCGGACAGAGAGGCGTAGCCGATCGCATTCGGATTGCTCGCAACAGCCGCAATCACGGCACCCGTGGAGGTCAGCTCCTGATTGTACTTGCACGCATCAGCAGCACCGACAACCTCTTCAAAGCCGTCACGCGTACCGGAGCCGGATTCACGGCCGATCACAACGACCTCGCCGGCTTCGCCGCCGACCTCGCTCCAGTCGGTGATTTCACCGGTGTAAAGCTGTCTGATCTGCTCAACGGTCAGATCGGCTACCTTGCTCTCCGGATTGACAATAATCGCAATGCCGTCGATCGCGACGATGTGGCCGGTCAGGCCTGCCGCCGCTTCCTCATCCTTCAGATTACGGGAAGCAAGGCCGATATCGCAGCGGCCCTCCGTAACGGCGGTGATGCCGGAGCCGGAGCCGGTCGGGTTATAGTTGATCGTGGTGCCGGAAAGCTCGGTATAAACCTCCTGATAGATGCCCATCAGTTTTTCCATGGAGGTGGAGCCGTCCGTCGAAACGGAACCGCCGAGCTGGGAAACCGATTCAGCGGATTCCTCAGAGGACTCGGAAGCCGAGGACTCCGATACAGAGGATTCGGATGCGGACGATTCGGAGGATACACTCGAGGTTTCTCCGTTTCCGCAGGCCGTGAACGCCGTCATCGTGAGCAGCGCTGCAGCGGCAATCGCAAGGATTTTCTTTGCTTTCATAACCATCTTTCCTTTCAGGTCTTTGTTTTTGTTTCCTGTTTACAGGCGCCAGTATATGCCCGGTTTGTAAAGTCTGAAAGGCGCCGAATGTAAAATCCGGGTTAAATGGCCTTAACTTTCAAAATAAATTGAAATCATCGGAGAAATAAGGTAAAATACAGGTATGCGAATTGATTGGAGGAATTATGATGCGCAGCGAACAGGAAATGTACGATCTGATTCTCGGCTATGCGCGCCGCCACGACGACATCCGCGCCGTTATTCTGAACGGCTCACGCGCGAACCCAAACCGGAAGCCCGACCCGTTCAACGATTATGATATTGTCTATCTCGTGCGCGACCTCGCGCCATATAAAGGAAAACCCGTGCATCAGGACTTCGGCGAGATTCTCGTCTATGAACGTACGGATGAAAACGAGCTTTATGAGGAGCACTTTCCGGATTTTGTCTGCTATCTGATGCAGTTTGCGGACGGCAACCGCATCGACCTGACGATCGCCGACACCGCGCACTATCACGGCTACTGCTTTGACGACCGGCTCTCCGTCGTTCTGCTCGACAAGGACGGCTTCCTTCCGCCGCTGCCCGCGCCGGATGAAAGCAGCCACTATATTCAGAAGCCGACACAGCAGCTTTTCTTCGAGTGCCGTACGGAATTCTGGTGGACCGCTCCGTACGTCTCAAAAGGTCTCTGGCGCGGACAGCTTCTGTTTGCCCAGACACATATGGAAAGCTGCATCCGCAATATGCTGCTGCAAATGCTGAAGTGGTATGCCGGTGCGCTGCACGGCTTTGAGCTTTCCGCCGGAAAGTGCGGCGACAAGCTGCAATCACTGCTTCCGGCGGACATTTGGAACGGCTATCTCGAAACGTTTGCCGTCTGCCGTGAGGAAGACATCTGGCGCGCGCTGTTTGCGGCGTGCGACCTTTTCACGCGCGTCTCTGCGTTGACAGCCGAAGCGCTCGGCTTTACCATCGACGACGCGTATGACCGGCGTGTTCCCGCTTTCCTGCACTACACGCACGATCTTCCGCGCGACGCCAAAACGCTCGATTTTACCACGGACTGATACAGAAGGGAGCTTTTTCATGCAAATTCTCTGCATCGGCGACGTAGTCGGCAACCGCGGCTGCGAGTTTCTGCGCCGCCGCCTGCCCGCGCTCCGGCGCATGAAGGGCATTGATGTTGTCATCGCGAACGGTGAGAATTCCTCGGACGGCAACGGCATTACGCCCGCCTCCGCAGGCCATCTCTTTGACAGCGGCGTGGATGTCATCACAACCGGCAACCACACCTACCGCCGCCGTGAGATCTACGATTACCTTGACGAAACCCAGCCGATTGTGCGGCCGGCCAATTTCCCGCCGGATGCGCCCGGGCACGGACTGACCCTACTCGACCTCGGCCGGACGCGCGTTGCCGTCATCAATCTGATGGGTACGGTATATCTGGAGGAGCATCTTGCCTGCCCCTTCCGCACGCTCGATACGCTGCTTCAGACACCCGACCTGCCGAAAATCTGCATTGTCGATTTTCACGCGGAGGCAACCGGGGAAAAACGCGCGCTCGGGTATTATGCGGACGGGCGCGTTTCCGCGCTTTTCGGCACGCACACGCATGTGCAGACCGCCGATGAAGCCGTTCTGCCGCACGGCACCGGCTACATCACGGATGCCGGCATGACCGGCCCGATTGAATCGGTGCTCGGCGTGAAGGCCGAGCTTGTCATCAAAAAGCAGATGAGCAAGATGCCTGTCCGCTTTGATTTTGCGGACGGAGACTGCAAAATGGACTGCGTTTTATTCGATATCGACGAAAAAACCGGTCTGGCGCGTTCCGCAGAGCGGCTTTCCATCCGGTAAGGCGCAGATTTTCCCGAAATTTCGCGTACGGCGCAGGTCTTGTAGGTTTGTCAAACATATTGGACAGCAAACTCGAAGGGAGAAAGCCAGCG
>JBJEOO010000267.1:0-27127 GCA_051880755.1 Hominenteromicrobium sp. | reverse complement strand
CGGCTACCCGGTTGCGCTGCATTGCGTGGATGACACGATCCACTACGATGCGACCAACCCCGAAGCGCGCGAATTTGTCTGGAACGAAGTCAAAAAGAACTACTATGACAAGGGCGTGCGCATTTTCTGGCTGGATGAAGCCGAGCCGGAGTATTCCTACTACGATTTTGACAACTACCGCTACCATCTCGGCCCGAATGTGCAGATCGGCAACATCTACCCGAAATGCTACGCGCAGACCTTCTACGAGGGCATGGAGCAGGCCGGGCAGAAGAATATCCTGAACCTGCTGCGCTGCGCATGGGCCGGCTCGCAGAAGTACGGCGCGCTCGTCTGGTCGGGCGATATCCATTCGAGCTTTGAGAGCTTCCGCAACCAGTTTGCCGCCGGCCTTAACATGGGGATTGCGGGCATTCCGTGGTGGACGACCGACATCGGCGGCTTCCACGGCGGCGACCCGAACGACGAGGCCTTCCGTGAGGTTTTTGCCCGCTGGTTCCAGTACGGCACGTTCTGCCCGGTCATGCGTCTGCACGGCGACCGAGAGCCGCACGCTTTGCCGCTGAGCCCCGCAAACGGCGGGCGCATGCCGTCCGGCGGCCCGAACGAGGTCTGGTCCTACGGCGAAACGATTTACGAAATGTGCAGCAAATACATGTTCCTGCGCGAACGCCTGCGCCCGTATATCACCGGTCTGATGCGTGACGCGCACGAGAAAGGCTCGCCGGTCATCCGCCCGATGTTCTACGATTTCCCGCAGGACGGCGTCTGCTGGGAAAACGATACGCAGTATATGTTCGGCGGCAGCCTGCTTGTCGCGCCGGTCATGGAAGCGGGCCAGCGCAAAAAGAACGTCTATCTGCCCGAGGGCACATGGTACAATGCGTGGACAGGCGAAGCGCTCACGGGCGGCCGCGTGATCGAGGCCGACGCGCCTCTGGACGTCATTCCGGTCTTCACGAGAGATCCGGCACTGCTTGAGGTTTTCCGGGGCTGACGGTCGGCAGCATAAAACCGTTCACAAAATCCTGTTTATTTATTCCGCCGGACCTGCTATACTTCTGTATATTCTATCATTCGGTGTAAGGTCAGGAGATGTTCGGCTTGTTTACGGTTTTGATCTGTTTTCTTGCGGGGATGGGTGCGGGACTCGGCACGGGCTTTGCCGGGATGAGCGCGGCGGCGGTTATCAGCCCGATGCTCATCACCTTTCTTGACGTCCCGGCGTATCAGGCGGTGGGTGTGGCGCTGGCCAGCGATGTGCTTGCGAGCGCCGTTTCGGCCTACACCTACGGCAGAAACAAAAATCTCGATATCAAAAACGGTCTGGTCATGATGGTGACGGTTCTTGCGTTCACCATGGTGGGCAGTTGGCTCGCAAGCCTGCTGCCGCAGAGCACGATGGGCGGCTTTTCAATGTTCATGACGCTGCTTCTGGGCATCAAGTTTATTGTGAAGCCCGTCATGACGACCAAGGAGGCAATGGAAGCGGTCTCGCCGAAGAAGCGCGTCATACAGTCCGTCGTGTGCGGCACCGTCATCGGGCTGATCTGCGGCTTTGTCGGCGCGGGCGGCGGCATGATGATGCTGCTCATTCTCACGAGCGTGCTCGGCTACGAGCTGAAAACGGCGGTCGGCACGAGCGTTTTCATCATGGCGTTCACGGCGCTGACCGGCGCGGTTTCGCATTTTGCGCTCGACGGCATGCCCGACCCGCTGATTCTCGTGCTCTGCGTGGTGTTTACACTGCTCTGGGCGCAGATTGCGGCGCGCTTTGCGAACAAGGCGAAGCCCGCGACGCTGAACCGCGCGACCGGCATTGTGCTCACCGTGCTCGGCACGGCCATTCTGGTGGTCAATTATGTGCCGGGTCTGAAATAAAAGCAAAGGAGCTGATGCAGATGGAAATCCGAACCGCCGTGGAAGCGGATTATGAGGCGATTGCCAGAATCAGTCGGGAGGATCTCGGCTACGACTGCGCGCCGGCGCTCGTGCGGGAGAAGCTGCGCCGCGTGCTGCAAAGCGAGCGGGAGCGCGTGTTCGTCGCCGTGTGCGGCGGTGAGGTTGCGGGGTACATCCACGCCGAGGATTACGACCTGCTGTACTTCCCGACGATGAAGAACATCCTCGGCCTTGCCGTTGCCGCCGATCACCGGCGCGAGGGGATCGGCACCGGGCTGCTCGGCGCGGTCGAAAACTGGGCGCGGGAGACGGGCGTGCGGCAGGTTCGCCTGAATTCCGGCATCACCCGCCGCGGCGCGCACGACTTTTACCGCGCAAACGGCTATACCGACGAAAAAGAGCAGAAACGCTTTATTAAAACACTGAAAGCGTAAATTTTGAAAGGGTGAAACAAATGGACATCAATGTGGAAACGCTGACGGCGATTCTGGATGCTTACCCGTATGAAATCGTGTTCTGCGACCGCACACATACCGTCCGGTTTATGAACCGCGCGGCGAAGCGGCGCTACGCGGGCGTTGTGCAGCTCGGCGGCAGCCTGTTCAACTGCCACAACGAGCGCTCGCGCATGAAGATCGAAGCGTTCCTCGCGCGGGCAGATGCCAGCGAGGACGAGATGTTCGAGGTATTAAACGGCTCGACGCACGAGCGCGAATTCTTTGTGCCGGTGCGCGACGCGCAGGGGCAGGTCATCGGCTATTTTGAGCGCCATGAAAATTTTTGGACGCTGGACAATCCCGACGCGCCGGTGACGGTGCACCTGATTTAAACGATAATATTTTACAGCAAAAGGCCGCATGCCGTCTGAAAAGCAGAGGGCATGCGGCCTATTTGTATCGTTTCTGTTACAGCTCAAAATCCGCGTTCATGAACGCTTCGAGGAGCTTAATCGTCGCCTGAATGTCACCCGCGTGGACGATGGCGTTCGGGCCGTGCGTATAGCGCGTGACAACCGAGAAGCCGACCGTCTTGATGCCGCCGCCGACGAGCGTCATGGCGCCTGCGTCCGTACCGCCGACGTAGATGACGTCCTTCTGATACGGGAGATTGTTCGCCTTGCACAGCTCGATGGACTTCTGCACCAGTCCCTCGTCACTGATGGAGTGCGTGTCGGAAATCTTGATCGCGACGCCGTTGCCGAGCGTGTTGCTGCCCTCGAGGTCGCCGGGACGGTCGTGGCAGGGCGTGACGTCGACCGCAACGCCGATGTCCGGCTGAATGCGCTGCGCCGTGACCTGTCCGCCGCGCGTGCCGACCTCCTCCTGCACCGTGAAGGCGAGGTAGATGTCGTTCTTCGGCTTCTTGACGTTCAGAATCGCCTGCATCAGCATGTAGCAGCCGACGCGGTCGTCGATGGCCTTGGCCGTCACATAGCCCTTGGCCAATTCCGTGTAAGGCCCTTCATAGCACGCGACGTCGCCCACATCGACGTATTCCATGACTTCCGCTTTGGAATGCAGACCGATATCGATATAGCAGTCGGTATATTTCGCGTAGCCGCCCGCGCTCAGCTTTTCGGGCGGGATGCGGCTCGCAACAACGCCCACCGTGCCGTTGCGGAAGCGCACGCGGCTCTGGTAGGTTGTGAACATCCAGCAGGAGCCGAGCTCCTTGAACAGGATGCGGCCGTCCTCCTCGATCTTGATGACCTGAAAACCGATTTCATCCGTATGTGCGGCAAGCTCAATGCGCTTTTTGTTTTCGCCCGTGCCCTTGAAATACGCGATGACACTGCCGTTCGGGTCGGTGATGATCTCATCGGCGAGCGGCGCAAGCTTTTCGCGGATATACGCGGCGACGGCGGTTTCATAGCCGCTGACGCCGTGCAGTTGAGTGAGTTCCTTAAACATTTCCATATGTACGGTTCCTTTCTTATTTTGTATAGTCCGCCATGATCGCGCGGATGTCGTTGCAGAGTGTTTCCACGTTTTCGTCCTTTGTCGCCCAGCTTGTGCACAGGCGGATCGCGCTGTGGGTCTCGTCCACGCGCGCCCAGTAGGAGTAGACGTATTTTTCTTTGAGCTTTTCGAGCGCCGCGTCCGGGAAAACCGGGAACTGCTGGTTCGTCGGCGAATCCGCAAAGAACGTACAGCCGGATTCCCTGCAGGCAGCGGCAATGCGTTTCGCCTGCGCGACGGCCTTTTTGGAGATCTCAAAGTACAGGTTGTCGGTGAACAGCACATCAAACTGGATGCCGAGCAGACGGCCCTTTGCCAGCATGCCCCCGCGCTGCTTGATGTGGTAGCGGAAATCCGTCTTGATTTCCGGATTCGTGATGACGACCGCCTCGCCGAACAGTGCGCCCACCTTGGTGCCGCCGATGTAGAACACATCGCAAAGCTCGCACAGGTCGTGCAGGGTCACATCGTTTTGCGGAGAAGCCAGCCCGTAGCCAAGCCGGGCGCCGTCGATAAAGAGATACAGGCCGCAGCGGGTGCAGACCTCATGCAGCGCGGTCAGCTCCGCCTTCGAGTACAGCCCGCCGTTTTCGGTGGGCAGCGAGATGTAGACGAGCTTCGGCTGCACCATGTGCTCGAACGAGGCGTCGTTCACATGGGCAGTATAGGCTGCCTTCACCTGCGCGGCGGAAATCCTGCCGTCGGGCGTTGCGGGAAGCGCGAGCACCTTGTGACCCGTCGCCTCCACCGCGCCGGTCTCGTGCACGTTGATGTGCCCGGTTTCCGCGCTCAGCGCGCCCTGATGCGGGCGCAGAATTGACGCGATGACGGTCGCGTTCGCCTGTGTGCCGCCGACGAGAAAATGTACGTCAACGTCCGTCCGTCCGCATGCCGCGCGGATTTTGGCGCGCGCCGCGTCGCAGATTTCGTCCTCGCCGTAGCCGATGGTCTGCATCAGGTTTGTTTCAAAGAGCCGCTCCAGAATCTTCGGGTGGCAGCCTTCCGTATAGTCACAGTTAAAGTAAATCATGCTTTTCATCTTCCTTCCGTATCCCGCCGGATACGGCGGAACTGAATACTATAAAATATAGCACGCGCCCGCAGCTTTGTAAAGCAAGCGGGCAGTTTTTTCAGCTCTTTTTGGCCTTTGCAGGATATGGATCGGGAATATTGGTCAACTCGAGAATATAGTCTGTTGAAACGGTGTAATAGTGCGCGAGACGGATCAAAAGATCGATTGGGAGTTGGCGTACTCCGTTCTCGTATTGTGAGTACGTATTCTGCTTTACGGCAAGAAAATCCGCAACCTGCTTTTGTGTTAAGTCCCGATCCTCGCGTAAATCCCGAAGTCGCATATCCATTCCTCCGTTTCATCTTGCCATTTATTTTATAATTCTCAAAATGAGATATTGACTTTTATCTCGTTTTGAGATAAAATGAATTAAAAGATTTTAGATCTTCATAAATTTATCATTGGCTTGGGAGGAATAAACTATGCCACTTGCAGTTAACAATCAGAAAACGTATGACGATCGAGAAAGAAGACTGTTCAGTACAGCAGAAGTTTTGAGAACATCCGCACTTGTTTTGGCAATTTTTCTGGGGATCATTGGTTTGATCTTAGGCGTCAACGCGAGAGATTATCACGATGATTTCAGCGTGATCTTGTTTTTGACAACATTTGTTCCGTATGGTGTTGCGGCATGCATCATTTGGGACTTGGGTAGGCTGATTGCTTTACTTTTGGAGTCTTTTGCTGATATGCACTATTATGCGCGTATTTCTGCTGCTGGAGCGGAGATCAGCGCTTCAGCGGTGCAAACAGCGCATACCGGAGCACCCACAAGTAACATTGGAGCGCCGACAAGTCAGATCGCGGGAATTCGGAATGACAGCGAATGGAAATGCCACACTTGTGGCCGCGTGAACAAGGTATATGTAACAACCTGCAGCTGTGGGCAGAAGAAATCTGAAAACTAATACAAATATTGGGTTTGTAATCGGGGAGCTTTCTATATCAGAGAGCTTCCCTTTATTTATCACGAATTCGATGCTTTTACAGTTTTTTCCCTTGACAATCCTACGGCTCTATTGTATAATACAAAGGCTGTAAAGAAAAAAACTTTACACAAGGGGCCGGACGGCGGCCCGGGAAAAGGATGAAGGACATGGCAAAGGATTTGCATATTACCTTTCTGCTCGATTTTTACGGCGACATGCTGACCGATAAGCAGCGCGAGGTAGTCGAGTGCTATTACAATGAGGATCTGTCGCTGGCGGAGATTGCCGAGGAAAAGGGCATCACGCGGCAGGGCGTGCGCGATGCGATCAAGCGCGCGGAGCAGCAGCTTATCGAGATGGAAGAGCGGCTGGGCCTTGCGAAGCGCTTCCGCATGGTGCAGGAGGAGCTCGCGGTGATTTGTGACCGCGCGCTGCAGATTGAAGAGGAAAACGAGAAAAACGGCGGAAACGATACGATCCGCGAAAATGTGGAGGCTATTCTGCTCTCCGCAAAGAAGCTGGTGGACTGAGCTACGCTCAGCCCGGAAAGGACGGACGCATGGCGTTTGAAGGTCTTGCCGATAAGCTCGGCAGCGCGTTTAAGAAACTGAAGAACAAGGGCAAGCTTTCGGAAGCCGACGTCAAGGAGGCCATGCGCGAGGTGCGTCTGGCGCTTCTGGAAGCGGACGTCAACTACAAGGTCGCAAAGGATTTCACCAAGCGCGTTACGGAGCGCGCCGTCGGCGAGGACGTCATGGAAAGCCTGACGCCCGCGCAGATGGTCATCAAGATTGTCAACGAAGAACTGACGGCCCTGATGGGCGGCAGCGAGGAGCGGCTGAAAATGCCCGCGCACCCGCCGGCCATCATCATGATGTGCGGCCTGCAGGGCGCCGGTAAGACGACGCACTGTGCAAAGCTGGCCAAAATGCTGAAGGACCGCGGCAGCCGGCCGCTGCTCGTGGCGGGCGATATTTACCGCCCGGCGGCCATCAAGCAGCTCCAGATTGTCGGCGGGCAGGCGGGTGTGCCCGTGTTTGAAATGGGCACGGAGAACCCGGTGAAGATCGCCGAAGCGGCGGTCCGCCATGCACGCGATTACGGCAACGATTATGTGATTATCGATACGGCGGGCCGTCTGCAGATTGACGAAACGCTGATGAATGAGCTGAAGAACATCCGCGAGGCGGTGCATCCGACCGATATTCTGCTCGTGGTGGACGCGATGACCGGTCAGGAGGCCGTCAACGTCGCAAAGGCGTTTGACGATCTGCTCGATATCACCGGCGTGATTCTCACAAAGCTCGACGGCGATACCCGCGGCGGCGCGGCGCTCTCGGTCAAGGCGATCACGGGCAAGCCGATCAAATTCGCCGGTACCGGCGAAAAGCTCGGCGACCTCGAGGTTTTCCATCCCGACCGCATGGCGAGCCGTATTCTCGGCATGGGCGACGTGCTTTCCCTCATCGAGGAGGCGCAGTCCCGCATCGATGAAAAGGCAGCGGCGCGCACGGCCGAGCGCATGATGCAGAATAAAATGGACTTCAACGATTTGCTCGAGCAGTTCCAGCAGGTCAAGAAGATGGGACCCCTCAAGGGCATTCTTTCAAAGCTTCCCGGCGTAAACAACGCGAAGCTCGATGAAATGGACATCGACGACCGGATTATGGACCGCAGCGCGGCCATTATCCTTTCGATGACGCCGGAGGAGCGTGCAAAGCCGGAGCTGCTGCAGGCCTCAAGAAAGCGCCGTATTGCGGCGGGCTGCGGCATGAAGGTGGAGGATGTCAACCGCCTGTGCAACCAGCTCAAGCAGATGCAGAAGCTGATGAAGCAGTTCGGCGGCAAGAAGGGCAAAAAGATGATGGCCCGCATGGGCGGCATGGGCGGTTTCGGCGGCCCGGATATGGGCGGCTTCCCGCAGTTTTGATTCAAATATTGCCGACATTTGTTGGTTAATAGATAAAATTAAATTTATATAAAATCTGGAGGAAATTATCATGGTTAAGATCAGACTTCGCAGAATGGGCGCAAAAAAGGCTCCTTTCTATCGCATTGTTGTCGCGGATTCCCGTTATCCGAGAGACGGCCGCTTCATTGAGGAGATCGGTTACTACAATCCGATGGAAGAGCCGAGCGTTGTAAAGGTTGACCCGGAGAAGGCAAAGGCTTGGATGGAAAAGGGCGCACAGCCGACGGATACAGTCAAGGCACTGTTCAAGAAGCACGGCGTAATTTGATTGCCTGGCTCGTTCTCTGAGAAAGGAAAATCGCCATGCAGGAACTACTGAAAATCATCGCAAAGGGTCTCGTCGAAAAACCGGACGAGGTTACGGTTACGATGGATGAACCCAAGGACGACGGCTCTGTGGTCTATCATCTTCATGTTGCCGAAGAGGATATGGGCAGAGTTATCGGCAAGCAGGGACGCATCGCCAAGGCGATCCGCGTTGTCATGCGCGCCGCTGCGACAAGAAGCAACGAAAAGGTTATCGTCGAGATCGACTGATCCCGAAGGGTGTACGGGTCTCCGTACACCCCTTTTTGTTTATTGGAAAAAGGATGTGTGATATGGTCAAACAGTTTTTGGAGGCCGGCCGGATCGTCGGCACACACGGTGTGCGCGGAGAGATGCGCGTGGAGCCGTGGTGCGATTCTGCCGAATTTCTGAAAAAGATCAAACGCCTGTATTTTGACGAGGGCAGAACCGACGCCGGCCTGCTTTCCTTCCGCGTGCATAAAAGCCAGCTGCTGATCCGCCTGGAAGGCGTGAACAGCGCGACGGAGGCCGACCTGTACCGCGGGCGCGTGCTGTATCTCAACCGTGATTCCGTCCGCCTGCCGAAAAACCGCTACTTCATTGAGGACCTGATCGGCCTGACCGTGGTGGACGATGCGACGGGCGCGGTGTACGGCACGGTGCGCGAAGTCTTTGAGACGGGCGCCAACAATGTGTACCGCATCGAAAACGGACAGGGTGAGGAGTTTCTCTTTCCGGCGGTTGACGCGATGATCGCGAAAACCGATATCGAAGCGGGAAAGCTGTTTGTGCGGCCGATCCCGGGTATATTCAACGATAATGCGGAAACAATTTCTGGGGAGGGAAAGCCGGACGATGCGGATTGATATTGTGACGCTGTTCCCCGAAATGTGCGAGAACCTGCTTTCCGAAAGCATTATCGGCCGTGCCCGGTCGCGCGGGTATCTGCAGGTTTGCTGCCATCAGCTCCGGCAGTACGGCGAGGGCGTGCACAAGCGCGTGGACGACTGCACCTTCGGCGGCGGAAAAGGCATGCTTTTGATGGCGCAGCCGATTGCGGACAGCTTTGACGCGGTGATCGAACACACCGGACGGCGCCCGCATATTCTGTATATGTCCCCCCGCGGACGTGTTCTCAACCAGGAAAAGGTTAAGGAGCTGGCGTCTTACGAAAGCCTTCTGATCCTCTGCGGGCATTACGAGGGCGTGGACGAGCGTGTGCTGGAAGCCTATGACGTGGAAGAGGTTTCCATCGGCGATTTCGTGCTGACGGGCGGCGAGCTTCCGGCCGTCATCCTGACGGACGCGGTGGCGCGCATGCTGCCGGGCGTGCTGGCCGAGGACGTCTGCTTCGAGGAGGAAAGTCATTTTGACGGCCTGCTCGAATACCCGCAGTATACCCGGCCGTCCGTGTGGCGCGGACGCGCCGTTCCTCAGGTGCTGCTCGGCGGCCACCATGAGCGCATCCGCCTCTGGCGGCGTGCGCAGTCGCTTTCTCTCACGCAGAAAATCCGTCCGGACCTCTTTGAAAAGACATGTCTGACGGAGGAAGATAAACGGCTTTTGGGTCAAAAGTAGGCGGATTTTCTCGCTTTTTATCCATCGGTGGAGGACAAAGCGACGAAATGTTTTCAACATGCCGAGCAAAGTGCACAAACGGGTCCGGGCAAAAAAGGACGCGCCACGGGCATGTATCCAAAATTTGAGGGTTCTGCTTGACGAGCAGACAAATTATGCTATAATAAGACGCAAGAAGCCTTTCGGCTTTGAATCTTTTTTTGAAATCCAGCGTATAACTGATTACTTACAGGAGAGTGAATCACATGTGTGTTAAGGAAGTTATGGTTCAGAATCAGGTAGGTCTCCATGCCAGACCGGCAACCTTTTTCATTCAGAAGGCGAACGAGTTTAAGTCTTCCATCTGGGTTGAAAAGGAAGAGCGCCGCGTTAACGCGAAGAGCCTGCTCGGCGTGCTGTCCCTCGGTATTGTCGGCGGCACGATGATCGACATCATCGCAGACGGCTCCGATGAGCAGGAGGCTGTCGACAGCCTGGTCGCTCTCGTAGAATCAGGTTTTGCAGAATAATCCTTTTGCACAGGCGGCGCCTATCGGAGCATTCCGGTAGGCGTTTCTTTTATCCCGAAGGAAGGGGGAATCCGGATGGTTGTGCTGACGGAGGAGAAAAAACAGCATATCCGTGAGCTGCGCAGAAAGGCGATGAAGCTGCCGCTGCATCCCGGCGTGTATATCATGCACGACAAGGACGGTACGATCATTTATATCGGCAAGGCAAAGGCGCTCAAGAATCGCGTTAGCCAGTACTTCGGCTCGGATAAGAACCACGACGAGAAGGTGCGCCGCATGGTCTCCAATGTGGCGTATTTCGAGTATATTCTCACGGACAGCGAATTTGAAGCGCTGATTCTGGAGAGCAGTCTGATCAAGCAGCATCAGCCGAAATACAATATCCTTTTAAAGGATGACAAGGGTTACAGCTATATCAAGGTGACGGGCGGGGACTGGCCGCGCATTTCGGAAACCAAGCAGGTGCTCGATGACAGCGCGAAATATATCGGCCCGTATCTCTCCGCGTGGACGATCAAAGACACGGTGGAGGAAGCGCGCAAGATTTTCCGCCTGCCCTCGTGCAGCCGGAAATTTCCGCAGGATTTCGGCAAGGGCAGACCGTGCCTCAATTACTACATCAAGCAGTGCTGTGCGCCGTGCCGCGGACATGTGCGCGCGGAGGAATATCAGGAGGCCGTACAGGAGGCGCTCGATTTCATCCGCGGCGGCACAACCGATTCCGTGCGTACGCTGACCGAAAAAATGAACGAAGCGGCGGAAAATATGGAATTTGAGCTTGCCGCGCGCATACGCGACCGTATTGCGGCCATAAATAAGCTCAAGGAACGCCAGAAGGTCGTGGCAAGCCGCGTGGAGGAGCAGGACGTCATGGCGCTTGTGCTCGGCGGTGAAAAGGTCAGCATTCAGGTTTTTCGCTTCTCGGGCGGCAGGCTGTATGACCGCGAGTCGTTTATTCTGAACGGCGATTCGGAGCCGGAGCAGATCCGCAGCGAGTTTCTGACGCAGTATTACGGCATTCGCGACAGAATCCCCCCGGTTGTCACGCTGGACGGCGCGGTGAACGACGGTGAGGTCATCGCCGAATGGCTCACGCAGAAGGCCGGGCGGCGCGTGAAGCTGCACATTCCGCAGAAGGGCGAGCAGAAGCAGCTTGTGGAGATGTGCCGCACGAACGCGGCGGAGGCGCTTGCGCAGTCTACCGGGCGGTCCACCGGGCGCGAAACCTCGGCGCTCGACGAGCTGCGCCAGCTTCTGAATCTCGCCAAAACGCCGGAATATATCGAATCCTACGACATTTCCAATCTCGCCGGCGGCGAAAACGTCGCGGGTATGGTCGTTTTTGAGAACGGACGCCCCTTAAAGAGCGCATACCGCAAGTTCAAAATCAAAACGGTTGAGGGGCAGGACGATTACGGCAGCATGCGCGAGGTCATCGCCCGGCGCTTTGAGGAATACAGAAATGCGGAAAGCGGGGAAGGCTTCGGCCGCCTGCCGGACCTCATTCTGCTGGACGGCGGCAAGGGACATGTTTCCGCCGTGCGTCCGCTGCTGGAGCAGATGGGCATCGACGTGCCGGTGTACGGCATGGTCAAGGACGACAAGCACCGTACACGCGCGATTGCCGAGGACGGCGGCGAGATCGCCATCAATTCCAACCGTGCGGCGTTCACGCTCGTTTCGCAGATTCAGGACGAGGTGCATCGCTTTGCGATCGGCTATCACCGCCAGCAGCGGAAGAAAACGGCGATTTCCACAACGCTGACCGCGATACCGGGCATCGGAGAGACGCGCGCCAAAGCACTGATGCGCCACTTCCGTACGCTGCGGGCCGTAAGCGAAGCGACCGAGGAGATGCTTCGGGAGGCGCCGGGGATGAATGCGCCCGCAGCCAGAGCGGTGTACCGGTATTTCCATCCCGAAGCGGAACAGCAGGCGGAAAATCCGTGAGTCCGCTTTCGGCATTTTTCGGCTTTTCTCTGCAAAAACTCTGCAAAAATGGTTGACATATTCTCTGTTTAATGGGATAATCAATTTGTTATATGAGGAAAGGAGTTGTTCGGCTGTGCGCATCATTACCGGCTCCCGCCGAGGAAAGAAGCTGAAAACTCTGGAGGGCAGCGCCGTGCGGCCTACGCCGGACCGCGTGAAGGAATCGCTGTTCAATATCCTGCAGTTCGGCATTGAGGGCAGGGTATTCCTGGATCTGTTTGCAGGCTCGGGCCAGATCGGTCTGGAGGCGATCAGCCGCGGGGCGGATCACGCCGTGTTTGTGGACAGTGCGAAAGCGTCCTGCGCGGTGGTGCAGGAGAATATTGAGGCGACGGGCTTTTCGGCGCAGGCGCGGGTGGTCAATGCGGATTACGCATCGTTCCTGCTGCGCAATACGGAGCGGTTTGACGTTGCGTTTCTGGATCCGCCGTACCGCACAGGCATTCTGGAAAAGGCGCTTGAAGCCGTGACGGCGCATATGAACCGCGGCGGCATTGTGATCTGCGAGCATCCGCAGGATGAGACGCTGCCGGAAAAGGCCGGCGACTTTGTCCGCACGCGCGATTATCGCTACGGAAAAATACTGCTGACCGCTTATCGCCATGCGGATATGGTCTGAGCGGTCGGGATGGGGTTCTTCAGATGAGGATAGGAATTTGTCCGGGCAGCTTTGACCCGGTTACGCTGGGGCATATGGACATCATTACCCGTGCGTGCAAGATTTTCGATAAGGTTATCGTTGCGGTGCCGGTCAATCCGGATAAGCACGCGAGCTTCACGGTGGAGGAGCGCATGGAAATGCTGCGGATCGTGACGCAGGGGCTTAATGTCGAGGTGGACTGCGTGCGCGGTCTGCTGGCCGATTATGCCCACGAGAAAAACGCCGCGGCGATTGTCAAGGGTCTGCGCGCGATCTCGGATTTTGAATACGAATTCCAGATGGCGCTTACCAATAAAAAACTGAACCCGGAGGTTGAAACCATGTTTCTGCCCACCAGCGTGGAAAACATGTTTCTCAGCTCCAGTATGGTCAAACAGGTGGCGGGCTTCGGCGGCGATATTTCGCATTTCGTGCCGGCGTGTCTGCTCGAAAGAATCAATGAAAGACTTTGCCGCACGGCGCGCGGCTGAAGCGCATCGGCTGAATAAGAAAGGAATGGATACCCATGAGCAATAATCAGGCAGCAGTTGAAGATTTAATTGACGAACTCTATGACGTTTTGGAAAAGGGCTGGACGCTCCCGCTTTCCGGCGGCAAGTCGTTTATCGACAGCGAGGAAGCCAAGCAGATCCTCGACGAGATCCGCGAGGCCATCCCGGCGGAAGTGCGCAAGGCAAAGGCCATCGTTGCGGACCGTGCGCAGATCATCAGCGAAGCGCAGCGCGAGGCCGAGACGATTGTCCGCGTCGCGGAGGAGAAGGCCAAGACGCTTGTCAATCAGGAGGAAATCCTCCGTCAGGCGCAGGCGAAGGCCAACGATATCATGGCGCAGGCGCAGGTGAAATTCCGTGAGATGCGCAAGGCCTCCAACGACTATGTGGAGGACATTATGCGCCGCACCGATGAGGCGATGAGCGCGTCGCTGGCAGAGCTGAGAAAGACGCGCCAGTCGATTAAGTCCACCCAGCAGCAGTGAATTATTCCCGCAAAACAGACGGCGGAGCGGTAGCGCTCTGCCGTTTTTTGCTGCGCAGAGGAAAAATGCGGCAAATGCGTTGGTTCCGCAGAATACGAATTGTAAACATTTTGTAAACAAATTTTCACCCGTTTTGCGGTCGGTCTCCTATAAGCACAAGATATTGCGCTTTTTCGACACTTATTCCGGGATGAACACAATTGTGTTTCGGGCGCAAAATCGAATGCGGTAAACATAATTTTTATTTCGGGTTGATTTTGCAGTGGAAATAGGGTATAATGTGTCCATGTAAGTGGCAAATCGTGGCGCGAAGTGGCAAAACTGCGGGGCATGTGGTTCTGAGAGCCATATTCCGGCAGCCGGATGCGTCGGAAAGGGAAAGACGACCGTATGTTGATGGGCGAATATCAGCATAATATGGACGCGAAGGGACGTGTGACGATCCCCTCGAAGTACCGCGAAGAGCTGGGCGAGCGTTTTTACGTTTCCCGGGGTCTTGACGGCTGCCTGACCCTGTATTCCGAAGAGCAGTGGCAGAAGCGTGTTGAGCAGATCAACGCGTGTCCGGAGGCGCAGGCCAAGAACATCCGGCGTTTCGCCTTTGCTTCGACGGAAGCCGTCGTGCCGGACAAGCAGGGACGCATCCTCATCAGCCCGAGCCTGCGCGCGCATGCCGGCCTTGTGAAGGATGTCACCGTGATCGGCGTCGGCCTTACGGCGGAAATCTGGGACACCGAGCGCTGGCAGAAGTACAATGAGGAGATGTCCAGCGAAAGTCTCCTCGCCGATATGACCGCTTTACAGATTTAAGATGAGTGAATTTGCTTTTAACCATAAGCCGGTGCTGTTCCGGGAAACCATTGAATCCCTGAACATCGATCCGGCGGGAACCTATATAGACGGCACCGCGGGGGGCGGCGGCCACTCCGGCGCAATTCTGGAACGTCTGACCACCGGCACGCTGCTTTCCATCGACCGTGACCCCGATGCGATCCGGACTGTGCGGGAACGGCTTGCCCGGTATCCCGGCTCCGTCATTGCGATGGGCAATTTCTCCGAAATGGACCGCATCGCTGCCGAGCACGGCATCACGGCCGCCGACGGCGTTTTGCTGGATATCGGCGTTTCTTCCTATCAGCTCGACAGCGCCGAACGCGGCTTTTCTTACCACACCGATGCGCCGCTGGATATGCGCATGAGCAAAAGCGGCACCTCTGCCGCAGATCTGGTCAACACCCTCTCCTGGCAGGAGCTGGCGGAGATCATCAGCCGCTACGGGGAAGACAAGAGCGCGGCGCGTATTGCGAAGGGCATTGTGAAGGCGCGGGAGGAAAAACCGATTGAAACCACGCTGGAGCTTGCGGATATCGTCCGCGGGAGTGTTCCTGCGGCGGTACGCCGGGCGGAGGGACATCCGGCACGGCGCACGTTTCAGGCGCTGCGCATCGCCGTAAACGGCGAGCTTGACGCCTTGAAAACAGGCCTGACCGCGGCGTTCGGCCTGCTGAAGCCGGGCGGACGGCTGTCGGTGATTACCTTTCATTCGCTGGAGGACCGCATCGTGAAGCAGCAGATGAACGCGTGGTGCACGGGCTGTACATGCCCGAAGGACTTTCCGGTGTGCGTATGCGGCAAAAAGCCGCAGGGCAGATTGATTTATAAAAAGGGGCTTGCGCCCGGCGAGGCGGAGCTTGCGGAGAATCCGCGTGCGCGCAGCGCGCGTCTCCGGGTTATTGAGAAACTGGAACCGCAGATACGGTTGACCTGACATAGATTGTACAGACAGAAAAAGGAGGAAAACGGGAATGGCATCCACATCCAGCGCGTATGATTTCAGCCTGTTTGAGGCGAAAGCGGAACGGTCGTCGCTCGCTGCGGCGCCCGCACCCAAGGCTGCGCCGAAAAAGAAGAAGAGCAATGTCATCCAGCTCAATGAGCAGCAGCTTCGCCGCAGCCACAGACACAGCGCGCATTCCTTCCGGATGATGCTGAATCTCAGCTTCGTTCTCGTTCTGGTGGGCGCAATCGGCGCAATTGTTTTCAGTCAGGTGCAGCTCACGGAGCTGACGGACCAGATTACGACCGTATCGGAGGCGCTGTCCGAGCAGCAGAGCCTGTCGGTGCAGCTTGAAATGATGGCGGCGTCCAAAATGAATACCGACGAGGTTGAAGCCTATGCGCGCGATCGCCTCGGCATGGAGAAGGTTTCCGACGGGCAGGTTTCTTATATCAGCCTTGCGCAGGACGATGCCGGCACAGTGGTGCAGAAGGATCACGGCCCCAATTTCCTTGAATCGATTTGGGAATCCATTCTGTCGATCTTCTCATAATGCGGTACATACGGGAATAGAAATGAGTTATGCGGTCCCCAAAGAGGGTAATTCTGAAGAGGAGAGTTGAGAGCTGATCTTAACTCTCATTTTTCGGTATACGGCAACTTTTGCCCGCTGCGCCTTGAGCGCCGGCAGGGCGGAAAGGACGGAAACGGCAAATGGCTGGTTCGAATAATTCGAATATTTGGGTAAGAACCGTTAGGATAACGATCGCACTGGTCGTTCTCGGCTTCGGTTTTGTTATCTTCAATCTGGTCCGCTGGCAGCTTGTGCGCGGCGAAGAGCTGAAGGCGAAAGCAATTGACCAGAGCCTGACCTCTACCGAGCTGACGCCGACGCGCGGCACCATCTACGACGTAACCGGAACCAAGGTGCTGGCGCAGAGCGCGAGCGTCTGGACGGTGGCGCTGGAGCCGAATTACATCGATACGGAAAAAGGCGACGATGTAAAAATCGCCAAGGGACTTTCTGAGATTCTCGGCATGGACTATGAAGCCGTTCTGAAAAAAGCGCAGCAGAACAGCTATTTCACCTATGTGAAGCGCAAGGTGGAAACCGATGTGCGCGATCAGATCCTGGAAATGATCGACGAGCAGAAAATCGGGCGCGGCATCATCCTGATGGAGGATTACAAGCGCTATTATCCGTACGGGTCAACGGCTTCCACGGTGCTCGGCTTCACCGGAACGGATAATCAGGGCCTTGCGGGTATCGAAACGCAGTACGATGACGTGCTCTCCGGCACGGAGGGCCGCCTTGTGAGCGCGAAAAATGCCATCGGCACGGATATGCCGTTCCAGTATGACCAGTACATCGAAGCGTCGGACGGCTACGACCTTGTTTTGACGATTGACGAAACGGTGCAGAGCATTGTGGAAAAGCATCTGGAGACCGGTCTGGAAGCCTGCGGTGCGCTGGAGGGCGGCACGGCGATTGTAATGGACGTCAATACCGGCGCGATTCTGGCGCTTGCCACAAAGGGCGACTACGACCCGAACAATCCGTTCGTGATTTCCGAGGAGGCCGAGGCGGCGATCCCGGAAAAGGTGGAAGAGCAGATTGAGGAAGCGCTGGAGAAGGAGCAGCAGGAGCTGAATAAGCTTCAGCTCGATATTGACACAGCCAAAACAGACGAGGAGCGCGAGGCGGCGGAACAGGCGCTGGAGGAATACGACCGCCTGACGAGCGAGGACATTGCCGAGCTGCGTGAAACGCTCGAGAATGAAGCGTACGCCGCGGCGCAGAACAAGCAGTGGAGAAACAAGGCGGTCAGCGATACATATTATCCCGGCTCGGTCTTTAAGATGATCACAGGCTCCATGGCGCTGGAGGAAGGCCTTGTCACGGAGGAATCCACCTATACCTGTACGGGTGAGTGGACATTCAACGATTCCTCCCTCGATCCGATCAGCTGCTGGTACCATGCCGGTCACGGCACGGAAACGCTGGTGGACGGCATCTGCAATTCCTGCAACCCGTATATGATCTGGCTCGGGCAGAAGCTCGGCCGGCAGACCTTTTTCGATTACTTCGATGCGTTCGGCTTTACGACGCGCACGGGCATTGATCTTCCCGGCGAAGCCGACAGCATATATTATGATGTGGACGGCCTGAATGTCGTTGAGCTTGCCACCGAATCTTTCGGTCAGAACTTCTCGATTACCCCGATCCAGATGATTACGGCAATCTGCGCCGTTGCAAACGGCGGTTATCTGGTGCAGCCGCATGTCGTGGACCGCATGCTCGACAGCGAGGGCAACATTGTGCAGACAACGGATACCAGCTATAAGCGGCAGGTGATCTCCGAGGACGTTTCCGCCCGCATGACCAAGATTCTGCAGCGGAATGCGACGAGTGAGAGCGGCAAGAACGGCTATGTCGCGGGCTACCGCATCGCCGGCAAGACGGGTACCTCCGAAAAGGTTGCGCTGTATTGGCAGGAGAAAACGGAGGGCAAGGACCGCGGCATGCAGTATATCGTTTCCTACGGCGGCTATGCCCCGGCGGACGACCCGCAGTATGCGCTGCTTGTCTTTTACGATGAGCCGCAGATCGGCAATCCCTCCGGCGGTTCTCAGGCCGGCCCGATTTTCGCCGCCATTATGGAGGAGATCCTGCCGTATCTCGGCGTTGACCCGCAGTATACGGAATCCGAATATGAGAACCTCGCGGGTACGACGCCCAATGTCATCGGGCGTACGATCGGCGAAGCCAAGCAGCAGCTTGAGGAAGCCGGCTTTGACTGGACGGTGGTCGATTACAGCGGTGAAGATACGGATGATCAGCTTGTCGTGACACAGGTGCCTTCGCCGGGCGCGTCGATTCCGAAGGAAGGCATGGTTGCGCTTTATACGGAGGAACCGAATGAGGAAGATTATGTTGAGGTTCCGAGCTTTGTCGGATACAGCGTGGAAACCTGTCAGTATCTGGCGTCGGTTGCCGATGTTCAGGTTCTTGTAACGGGCAGCAGCTCGTCCGGCTATGCGCAGAGTCAGGATACTGCGGCAGGTACGCGTGTCAAACGCGGATCCGTCATCAAGATATCGTTTGTCAGCTCCGGCGGCGTGGAATCCGTCACCGACGACAATCCGTAAATTCAGAGGGTAAACGGAAAGGAATGTTTATTGGTATGGAAATCACACTGTATTGTCTTGCGGTTGCCGCGGCGGCGGTCATCACCGGCCTGCTCGGCAGATTCATGATTCCGTTCCTGCACAAGCTGAAGTTCGGGCAGACCATCCGGGAGGTTGGCCCGAGCTGGCATAAGGGAAAGCAGGGGACGCCGACCATGGGCGGCCTGATGTTCATCATCGGCGGTCTGGCTTCAGCGGCAATCTGCATCAGCTTTCTTTGGATGCACGGCGGCGCGGAAACGCAGCTTATGCTCGTTAAGATTGTGGCCGGCGCGCTGATGGCGGTCGGTTTCGGCCTGGTCGGCTTTATGGATGACTACATCAGCATCCGCAAGCACCGCAATCTCGGGCTGACGGAGATTCAGAAGCTTGTTCTGCAGTTTATCATTGCCGCAGCGTATCTCTTCTCGGTCGCGCTGGCCGGCGGTACGACGGAAACCGTCATCCCGTTTGTCGGCGCAGTCGATCTCGGTGTGTTCTATTACTTCATCGCGGCGGTTCTGATTGTCGGCATGGTGAATGCCGTAAACTTCACGGACGGCCTGGACGGCCTGAACAGCTCCGTCACGCTGGTGGTTTCGCTCACATTTTCCGTGATTGCGATGATGCTGCATCATGTCGGTCTGTCGATTCTCGCGGCGGCGATGGTCGGCGCGCTGATCGGCTTCCTGTTTTGGAATGCAAACCCCGCGAAGGTTTTCATGGGCGATACCGGTTCTCTGTTCCTCGGCGGCTTTGTGTGCGCGCTGGCCTTCGGCGTCAACATGCCGGTTCTGCTAATTTTGGTCGGCATCATCTATATCGTGGAGATCCTTTCGGTCGTGCTGCAGGTCACCTATTTCAAACTTACGCACGGCAAGCGCATTTTCAAAATGGCGCCGATTCACCACCATTTTGAGATGTGCGGCTGGAAGGAAAACAAGGTGTGCCTTGTGTTCAGTGCCGTAACGCTGGCAGCGGGCATTCTTGCCGTTGTGATTGTGCGCTTCGGGTGCTGATTCCGGTTTAGATTTCATATTTCGGTTCATACTATGAAGAAAAAGGAGCATTTGGACCCAAAAGGCGTTTTTGGGTTTTCGCAGAAGAAAGGAAAGGGATAACAGGCATGGCGCATACAGGAAGATCTACGGCGCGCGGATTGGAGCGCGTCCCGCGCAGAATGACGCCGGTGCGCATTCCGTCGGATGAGGCGGCGTCGTCTGCGGCGCGTAAGGTCAGGCGGAGGGAGCGCATCCGGTATAAATTCTTTACGCTCGGCCTCGGTCTGGATATGCCGATGCTGTTTCTCATTCTGGTGCTGCTTGCGGTCGGCCTTGTCATGCTGTTTTCCGCAAGCTATGCGTACGCGTATTATTATTTCGGAAACAGCTACCATTTCGTGATGCGTCAGGGCGCGTTTGCCATAGTGGGCGTCGTGCTGATGCTGCTGATTTCCACGGTCGATTATCATCAGCTCCACAAATTCAATCTGCCGATTTTTATTCTGGCGGTCGTTTTGCTTGTGATGGTGCTGGCTTTCAGAGGGACAGCCATCGCGCCGATTAAGGGCGGCGCGAACCGGTGGATCAATATCGGCGTTGAATTCCAGCCCTCGGAGATTGCCAAATTTGCGCTGATTCTGATGTTTGCGCATCTGATCTCCGTATATGGCCCGAAAATGAGCACATTCCGCTACGGTTTCCTGCCGTTTATGGCCATTCTGGGCCTTGTTGCGTGTCTGGTTGTCCTTGAAAAGCATGTTTCCGCAACGCTGATTATCTGCCTGATTGCG
Organism: Hominenteromicrobium sp.; assembly: GCA_051880755.1. GTDB lineage: Bacteria > Bacillota > Clostridia > Oscillospirales > Acutalibacteraceae > Hominenteromicrobium. The sequence continues at coordinate 6,553 of JBJEOO010000267.1, read as the reverse complement.
TGCCTGATGATGATTATCGGCGGCACAAAGATGCGGTATTTCGGTATTATTGCAGCAGCTCTCGGTGTGGGTGGTATTTTTGTTTTGTTTTCCGATAGGTTTGCCTATGTGCGCAATCGTATTCTCGGCTGGTTTTTCCCGTTCAATCCGCCGGAGGGTGTCGATACATGGCAGACGGTGCAGTCGCTTTACGCCATCGGCTCCGGACAGCTGCTGGGCGTCGGCATCGGGCAGTCGCGCCAGAAATACCTCTATCTGCCGGAGCCGCAGAACGATTTTGTCTTTGCAATCGTCTGTGAAGAGCTTGGCTTCATCGGCGCCTTGATTGTGATTATTCTGTTTGCGTTGTTCATTTGGCGCGGCGTTTATATTGCGCTGCATGCGCGCGACCGCTTCGGCACGATGCTGGGGATCGGCATTACCTTCCAGTTCGGCATACAGGCGATTTTCAATATCTGTGTTGTCACGAATACGCTGCCGAATACCGGCATCAGTCTGCCGTTCTTCAGCTACGGCGGAACCGCTCTGATCATGCTTCTGGCGGAAATGGGTGTTCTGCTCTCCATTTCCCGTCATTCCAATATTGAAAAAACATAAAGTGGGGTATAAAATATGCGAGTATTGTTTGCGGGCGGCGGCACGGCCGGCCATATCAACCCGGCCCTGGCTGCGGCGGGCTATCTGCGTGAAAAGCAGCCGGATGCACAGATTCTCTACGTCGGCAATAAAGGCGGCATGGAGGAACGTCTCGTGCCGGCGGCCGGCTTCAAGTTCCGGACCATCCGGATTTCCGGTTTCCAGCGCAAGCTGACCATGAAGAATATCAAGCGGAATGTTCAGACGGTATTCCGCGTGTTTTCGGCTTCTGCAGAGGCGAAAAAGATCATCAAGGAGTTTCAGCCGGATGTATGCGTCGGCACCGGCGGCTATGTCAGCGGCCCGGTGATCCGCGCGGCGCAGAAGCTCGGCATTCCGACCGTCATCCATGAACAGAACGCGTATCCGGGCGTGACGACCAAGATGCTTGCGAAGCATGCAGACTGCGTGATGCTCGCCGTGGAAGACGCGAAAAAGTATCTGGAGCGTACCGATAACTGCGTGTTCACCGGAAACCCGGTCCGCATGTCGGTGCTGAAAGCGGAGAGAGCGGCCAGTCGCAAGGCGCTGGGTCTGGACGAAAGGCCGCTGGTGCTTTCCTTCGGCGGCAGTCTGGGTGCGGCCGCCATCAACCGTGCGGCGGCGTATATGCTCGGCGAAAGCGCCAAGGAGAAGAAATTCCAGCATATCCACGGCTACGGACAGCATGACGAAAAGTTTCTGGACGAAGCGCATGAGGCCGGCGTGAAGGAGGCGGAAAATCCGCAGATCCGCATGCTGGAGTACATTCACAATATGCCGGAGTGTCTTGCGGCGGCGGATCTTGTCATCGGCCGCGCCGGCGCAATCACGCTGACGGAAATTGAGGCGACCGGGAAATGCGCCATTCTGATCCCTTCGCCGAACGTCGCGGAAAACCATCAGTTCCACAATGCCATGGCGCTTGTCAACCGTGACGCCGCCGTGCTGATTGAGGAAAAGGATCTGACCGGCGAAAAGCTCTGGGAGACGGTAAATCGCATTCTCTCCGAGCCGGGTCGGGCGGAGCAGATCGGCCGCAATGCGAAGGGCATGGCCGTGCTCGACGCAAACGAACGCATCTATAAAATCATCTGCGAAAAAGCAAAGCGGTAAATGCCGCTTTGAACCGAACAGGGCGAAAACGCATACTATGACCGTATCAAACGATTCGAGGTGTGCGTATGGCGTCCATGGAAATCAACAGTGAATTTTCCGGCGCGGCACGTTTTTGCAGCCGGCCGGAATCCATTCTGGCGCGCGGCGGAATTCCGCTGCGCGGGGAGATCCGCGTGCAGGGCGCGAAAAACAGCACGCTGCCGCTGCTTGCGGCTGCGGTGGCGTGCCGCGGTGAGACGGTGCTCCGCAACTGCCCGGAGCTGACCGATGTTCAGGTTTCGATGCGCATTCTGCGCCGTCTCGGCTGCCGGTGTACGCGCCGCGGCGAAACGCTTGCCGTTGATCCCGACGGCATGACCCGCTGCGATATTCCGCACGAGCTGATGCGCGAGATGCGTTCCTCCATTGTGTTTCTCGGCGCGATTCTGGCGCGCACGGGCGAAGCGAGCCTTTCGTTTCCCGGCGGATGTGAGCTTGGCCCGCGGCCGATTGATCTGCACCTTTCGGCGCTGAGAAAGCTCGGTGTGGAGATCCGGGAGGAGCACGGCTGCCTGCTCTGTACGGCACCGCGCGGTATTACGGGCGGCTTTGTGACGCTTGCGTTTCCGAGCGTCGGCGCGACGGAGAACCTGCTGCTTGCGGCGGCGACCGGCAGCGGAACGACCGTGGTGGCCAATGCGGCGCGCGAGCCGGAGATCGTCGATCTCGCCCGGTATCTCAACCAGTGCGGCGCCCGCATCTACGGCGCGGGCGAGAGCTGCGTGATCATTGAGGGTGTTCATGCGCTGCACGGCAGTGAGTTTACGGTCATGCCGGACCGAATTGCCGCGGCGACCTATATGGCGGCGGCCGCCGTAACGGGCGGCACCGTGCTGCTGCGAAACGTGAACGGCAGTCATCTTCTGCCGGTGCTCTCGGCGTTTGAGGAGGCCGGCTGCGTGATTCTGCAGTCCAACGATGAGCTTCTCATCCGTGCGCCGGAGCGTCTGCAGCCGGTACGCCATGTGCGTACCATGCCGTATCCCGGCTTCCCGACGGATGCGCAGGCACCCGTGATGGTGATGGCGGCGCTCGGCAGCGGAACAAGTATTTTTGTTGAGAACATCTTTGAAAGCCGTTACAAGCATGCCGGTGAGCTTAACCGGCTGGGCGCGAAGATCAAGGTGGAAGGCAAGGTCGCCGTCGTTGAAGGTGTGCCGGAGCTTTCCGGTGCGCCCGTCACGGCATATGACCTGCGCGGCGGCGCCGCATTGGTTGCGGCGGGTCTTGCGGCGCAGGGCGAAACACAAATAATGAATCCACAGTATATCGACCGCGGTTATGAGCGCTTTGAGGAAAATCTGAGAAGCCTCGGGGCGGAGGTATACAGAATATAAACGAAAGCAAAGGAAGTGAGTACGGCATGGCGGAAGCTCCGGAAAGAAGCGGAAGGCGGTCCGCGCGCGGCAGAAGCCCGAAAGACCGGCGTGCGCGCGGCAGGGCGCTGATCATCTTTTACATAACGGCGTTTTCCGCCGTGGTGATCGGTGCGGTTCTGCTGTGTATTTTCGTGTTTTTCAAGGTCGGCGAGGTGCAGATTACCGGCGACGCGGGGTATGATGAGGCCGATATCCTGCGCATCTGCGGCATTCAGACGGGGGATAACCTCGTGCTGCTTTCCACCAAAGAACGGGAGGCGGAGCTTGAGCACCGGTTTCCCTACATCGAAAATGTGCGCATCATCAAGCATATTCCCTCGACGGTCGAAATCGAGATTACACCGGCCGAAACCTGTTTTTCGGTTGAATCGAAGCAGGGGTATCTCTATGTGAGCCGTTCCGGCAAGGTGCTTGAAGTCGCGTCCAGTCCGTGCCCGGAGAGCACCGTCGTGCGCGGCTGTACGCCGACGGCCACAGGCCCAAGCCAGCAGATCGGCTTTGAGGAGGAAACGGCGGAAGCTATCTTCAGGGAGATCAACAGCCAGCTCGATGAGGAGGATGTGGCCGCGATTACCGATATTGATCTGCGCAACCAGTATGACATCACCATGACGTATGATGACCGGATTGTTTTCCGCTTCGGCAACATGAACGACATCGCCTACAAGATGGCGTTCGGCATGAAAATTCTGGAGCAGATGCAGGAGGACGGCGGCCTGACCGCAGAGACGCGCGGAGAGATTGACCTGACGATGGTTAAGGAAAAAAATGCGGGATATTTTAATGAATATATAGAAAGCAGCAGCTCCGGAACGGGCGAGGGCACGGCCGGCCGCAGCTCGGACGACACGGCGGATCCCGCTGCACAGGACGGCGGAACGGAATAATTCCGGTATTTTCCGGCGAATAAAATCGGTTTTATGTCAAATTGAACGGAAGATGCATCATGCAGTCGTCAAAAATCGCTGTAAAGTAAAAATATTTGCCTAACCCCGCTTTTTTTGCGAGTTTCGTCTTGAATTTTAAACAGAAAAGTGTTAAATTATACTGTATAAGCCACAGATTTTTGCGGGATACTATCCAATCTGTAAAGCAAAACAACTTTACAGGATGGAAAATGACGGAGCTTTTTCTGTCACCCGGCGAAACTCCGTCGGCGGAAAGCCCGAAGCCGGGCTGCTGAATTTGAAACAAAAGGATCCATACGATCTTTAGTGACCGCAGACCAAATCAAGGAGGAACATAAAATGCCATTTGAAATTGATAACATGCTTGAAGAATCCCCCCAGACCATCAAGGTTGTAGGTGTCGGCGGCGGCGGCGGAAACGCCGTGAACCGCATGGTAGCTGCCGGCGTACAGCACGTTGAGCTTGTCTGTATGAATACGGACCGTCAGGCGCTCTCCCGTTCTCAGGCCAAGACGAGAGTGCAGATCGGTGAGAAGAACACGCAGGGCAGAGGCGCAGGCTCCAAGCCGGATGTCGGCGCAAAGGCCGCCGAGGAGAGCCGCGAGCTGATTGCCGCAACGCTCAAGGGCGCGGATATGGTCTTTGTCACAGCCGGTATGGGCGGCGGCACGGGCACCGGCGCGGCGCCGATTGTTGCGGAGGTCGCAAAGGATATGGGCGCGCTCACCGTCGGCATCGTCACAAAGCCGTTTGCGTTTGAAGGCAAGCGCCGCATGGAGCAGGCGGAAAAGGGTATTGCGGAGCTGCGCAAGCACGTCGATTCCCTCGTCGTCATTCCGAACGAGAGACTGAAGCTCGTCAGCGAGCAGAGAATCACGCTCGCCAATGCGTTCAGCGTGGCGGACGATGTGCTCCGTCAGGGCGTGCAGAGCATTTCCGACCTCATTCAGATTCCGGGCATTGTCAACCTCGACTTTGAGGACGTCAAGTCCATCATGCAGGATGCGGGCTACGCGCACATGGGCGTCGGCCGTGCAGCCGGTAAGGATAAGGCGGAGCAGGCTGCCGTTGCGGCGATTTCCAGCCCGTTGCTCGAGACGGCTATTGCCGGTGCGAAGGGCGTCATCATCAACATCAAGTCCTCTCCGGATATTGCGCTCGACGAAATCGACACCGCTTCCCAGCTCATCACCGAGCGTGCAAGCGAGGATGCGAACATCATCTGGGGCGCCGCGTTTGACGATTCGATGGAAGACGAGATGATGGTCACGGTTATTGCGACCGGTTTTGAAGGCATGAACGGAGAGAATAACGCGAAGGCTGCGGCCCCGGCCATCAGCGATGCGGATCTTTTCGGCACGCCGTCCGCTTCCGCAGGTACGTCCGCACCCAGAGCAAGCGTAAGCTCCTCGGTGGTCGATGACGACGATACATTCTCGGACATCATGTCCATTTTCAACAGAAAGTAATGCTGCATTGCAGGGATACAGGGTATCGGCTTCCCGATACCCTGTCTTTATAAACGGAAAATTGAAAGGAGTTTTGAAAAATGCTGATTCAGGGCATTCATCATGTGGCGTTAAAGCCCGCAAAAGAGCAGTTTGCCGCAGTCATGAAGTTTTACACGGAGATTCTGGAGCTGAAGGTTGCGCGCCAGTGGGGAGACGAAGCCTATCCCTGCACCATGATTTCTACCGGCGACAACAGCTGCATTGAGATTCTGCCGCAGCTTGACGGCACTGAGCTGCCGCAGGAGGGCAAGTTTGCGCATCTCGCGCTTGCAACGCAGGATGTCGACGGCTGTGCGGCGCGCGTGCGTGCGGAGGGCTATCCGATCACGATTGAGCCGAAGGACGTGACGCTTGCGGACCTTGAGGCGCGCATTGCGTTCTGCACCGGCGCGTGCGGCGAGACCGTTGAGTTTTTCTGCGTTAAGGCATAAGGCCTGCGATTCATAACCGTCCATTTTCAGCAGAGTTTGAAGGGATCTTCAAACTCTGCCATTCTATCTGCGGCATTTTGCATGCCCTGCGGAAAGGAAGTCATTCGTTTTATGACCAAATTGATTCTGAAATTGTTTGTCCGGGATTATCAGAACACGGAGAATCTCGAGGTGCGCGACAAGTGCGGGCGCGTTGCGGGGCTTGTCGGCATCGTGACCAACCTCCTGCTCTTTGTGATGAAGATTCTGGTCGGCACGCTGTTTCACAGCGTTTCCATCACGGCGGACGCCGTGAACAACCTCACCGATTCCGGCTCCTCCATTGTGACCATGGTGGGCTTTAAGCTGGCGGGAAAGCCCGCGGATGAAAAGCATCCGTACGGACACGCGCGCATTGAGTACCTTTCAGGCGTGATTGTTTCGTTTATCGTCGTTTTCCTCGGCCTGCAGCTCGGCATGACCTCCATCGGAAAAATTGTGACGCCGGAAGAAAACGCGCTGACGCCCGTCGCGCTCGTCGTGCTTGTGATCTCCATTCTCGTCAAGCTCT
>JBJEOO010000266.1:0-27257 GCA_051880755.1 Hominenteromicrobium sp. | reverse complement strand
GCAGTGCAGATGACGCACCGCATAGGACAGCGCCGGTGTCGGCATGAGCTGCGGGTACAGATACGCCTTGATGCCGTTTGCGGCCAGCACCGCGGCGGATTCTCTGGCAAAGAGGACGCCCTTGTTGCGGCTGTCATGCGCGATGGCCACGGACAGCGGCTTGCCCATACCGGTCTTGATGAGGTAATTTGCAAGACCCTGCGTCGCTTTTCTGACGGTGTAGACATTCATGCGGTTGGTGCCTGCGCCGATGACGCCGCGCAGACCGCCTGTACCAAACTCCAGATTTCTGTAAAAGCGGTCGTTGATCTCTTCGGGTTGGTCCTGAACGGAAAGCAGCTCCTCGGTCAAATCCTTATCATCCAGATCAACGCTTAACCATCTCTCATATTCAGTCATATTCTTCGTCCTTCCATGATATTATTTTCACATGTGCCCTTGAAAACGCGCATGCAAAGGTCCTAGAATAAGATTACCATTTTCCATGTACAATGTCAATGACGAATTGTGGAAAAACCTGTCACTTTCTGTGTATAATGTTTGTAAGGATTCCGGCAGGTGAAAGATCCACCACGCCGTATGTCGCGGGATACGCGGAGACGGAACCGGGGTTCAGGATATACAAGCCGTCGTCGTAGGTTTCGAGCGCTTCGTGCGTATGGCCGAAAAGCAGAAGGTTCGCCTTCGCCTCTCTGGCGGCGCAGACCACGTTATACAGGCCGTATTTGACCTGATAAGCATGGCCGTGCGTGCAGAAAATCCGCGCGCCGCCTATGTCCAGCACCTCCCGGACCGGCGCGTCGGAGCCGAAATCGCAGTTGCCGCGCACGGCATAGAAGGCCATTTCCGGAAACAGCGCGCGCATCTGCTCGATATCGCGCATACCGTCGCCGAGGAAAATCACCGCGTCCGCCGTGCGGTGGCGCTCCAGCGCCTCGCGCATATACAGTGGCATGCCGTGGGAATCCGAAAAAACGAGAAGCTTCATATTTTTTCTTCCTTTCATCATTTTCGTCCCCGGCGCATATCCTGTAAGGAAAACCGAAGCAAAAGGGGCGAATACGCTTGAACGAAAACCAAATGCAGGCGCTGCTGAAGCTGGCCGCCGAGCGGCTGCAGACCACACCGGAAAAGCTGCGCGCCGCCGCAGAGCGCGGCGACCTGCAGAGCATCACCGGCAGCGCCGATAACCCGCAGGCCGAACAGCTCCGCCGCGTCCTGAGCGACCCGGAAGCCGCGAAAAAGCTGCTTTCCACACCGGCCGCGCAGAAGCTTTTTGAGGCGTTCGGAAAGCAGAAATAAGCCGGAAAGGAGGTCCGCGCCATGGACGACATCTCCGCCGCGATCCGCTCCGTGCTGAACGATCCGCAGAGTATGGCGCAGATTCAGAATATTCTGAACACGCTCGGCGCGGACAACACGCCTGCGCCCTCGCCGCAGCCGCCCAAAGCCGCACCGCAGCAGACAAGCGGCGGTGCGGCCAATCCGCTCGGCGCACTGCTGCCCGCCCTGAACGGCGCCCAGAGCGGCGCCGACAACCCGATGATGACGATGCTGCTGCAGGCCGCGCCGCTGCTGACCGCCGCAAACCAGGAGGACGACGCCACCCGGCTGCTCGCGGCGCTGCGCCCGCTGCTCGGGGAAGCGCGGCGCAGAAAGCTGGACGAGGCGAGCCGCATTCTGAAGCTTCTGCGCCTGCTGCCGCTTCTGCGCGAAAGCGGTATTCTGCAGAACATCTTCTGAGGAAAGGGTGGGAACCGCATGCCGAACAATATGCCCGACACACGCGCCATCAACGAAGCGCTGCGCCGCGCGCGGGAAATGCAGGCCCGCTCCGCGCAGGCCCCGGAGCCGGCACCCGAGCCGCAGCCCGAACCGGCCCCGGAAACGCCCGCGCCGCCGGAAGCGCCGGCCGAAACGAAGCCGCAGAGCACGGCCCACCGCGCCTCTCCGCTCGACCTGCTTTTAAAGGACCGCGAGCGCACGCTGATTCTGGCGCTGCTGATTCTGCTTTCGAGCGAGGGCGCAAATACCGAGCTGCTCTTCGCGCTGATGTACTTACTTATCTGATCTGGCCGTCGCCCCGGATCACATACTTATACGAGACGATCTCCTGCAGGCCCATCGGGCCGCGGGCGTGCAGCTTCTGCGTGGAAATGCCGATCTCCGCGCCGAGCCCCAGCTCGCCGCCGTCCGTGAAGCGCGTGGAGGCGTTGACGTACACCGCCGCCGAATCAACGCGCGCGGCAAACGCTTCCGCCGCTTTCAGGTCGCGCGTGACAATGCATTCGCTGTGGCCGCTCGAATACCGCGCGATGTGGTCGATTGCGCCGTCGAGACTGTCCACAACGCGCACGGCGAGAATGTAATCCAGAAATTCCGTTTCCCAGTCCGATTCCGAAGCGGGCACGGCATCCGGCAGGATTGCCCGGGCACGCGCATCCGCGCGCAGCTCCACATGCTTTTCCCGAAGCCGCGCCGCAATGACCGGCAGCGCCTGATCCGCGATTTTTTCATGGACGAGAATCGTCTCGATCGCGTTGCAGACCGAGGGCCGGGAGGTTTTGGCGTTGTAAATAATTTCCGCCGCCATGCCGATATCCGCCGATTCATCGACGTACACATGGCAATTGCCGACGCCGGTTTCAATGACCGGCACCTTGGCGTTTTCCACCACGGTGCGGATCAGCCCGGCGCCGCCGCGCGGAATCAGCAGATCGAGATACCCCGTCATGCCCATCATCTCCACGCTTGAGGCGCGGCTTGTATCCCGGACAAGCTGCACGCAGTCCGCCGGAAGCCCCGCCCTGACGCACGCGCCGCGCAGCAGCTCCGCAATCGCCGTATTGGAGCGGATGGCTTCCTTGCCGCCGCGCAGAAGCACCGCGCTGCCCGCCATAAGGCAGAGCGCCGCCGCATCGCTGGTGACATTCGGCCGCGCTTCAAAAATGATGCCGATGACGCCCATCGGCACCGTGATTTTCTCGACCCTCAGGCCGTTCGGACGCGTTTCACCGCTGAGCACACGGCCCACCGGGTCGCGCTGTGCCGCGACATCCTCCACGCCCTGCGCCATCGACTCAATGCGCGCCGGGGTCAGCGTCAGGCGGTCGAGCATCGCGCCGCTCATGCCGTTTGCGCGCGCCGCCTGCAGATCCTCCTCATTGGCCTGAAGCAGCAGCGCCTGTCCGCTCCTCAGCGCTTTGGCCGCTTCCAGCAGCGCCGTGCGCTTTTTTTCACCCGCCGTACGCAGGACGGCTGCCGCCGATTTGGCCGCCGCGCCCATTTTCTGAAGCTCTGTCATTGGAATCCCCTTTCTTTCAGCAGTCAAATACCGTGCCGATGTCCTCGCCGTCGAAAATGCGGTAAAGATTCTGCGGGTCGTCGCCCGCCAGAATGTAGGTCGGGATCCGCGCCTGCGCCGCAACCTGCGCCGCACGGATCTTCGTCGCCATGCCGCCGGTGCCCCGGCTGGAGCCGGCGCCGCCCGCCAGCGCGCGAACCTCGTCCGTGATCTCGTGAATGACCGGAATGCGTTTGGCATCCGGATTGGTTTTCGGGTTTTTGTCGTACACGCCGTCGATGTCCGTCAGGATCATCAGCGCGTCGGCGTCGACGAGCGTCGCAACGATGGCGGAAAGCGTATCGTTGTCGCCAAAATTGCGCCCCTCCAGCTCATCGACCGCGACGGTGTCGTTTTCGTTGACGATCGGGATGATATGCATATCGAGCAGCTCCCGGAAGGTATTGACGACGTTCCGGCGGCTGTTTTCGCGCGCCGTGACGTCCGCCGTCAGAAGCACCTGTGCCACGGTCTGGTGGTATTCGCCGAAGAATTTGTCGTAGATGAACATCAGCTCGCACTGGCCGACGGCCGCGAGCGCCTGCTTTTTCGCCGTCTCATCCGGGCGGCGGGTCAGCCCGAGCTTGCCCACGCCCACGCCGATTGCGCCCGAAGAAACCAGGACAATCTTTCTGCCGCTGTTCTGCAGATCGCTCAGCACACGGCAGAGCCGCTCCACCCGGTGCAGATTGAGCTTTCCGTTTTCATATGTCAGCGTCGAGGTGCCGATTTTCACCACGACGACATTGGCCTGCTGTAAATTCATAAAACCGCTCCCTGTTTGGTATGTTCTGCCCAGATTATACCGGGTTTCACCGGAAAAGGAAAGTCCTTTCGGTGAAAAAGCCGCGTTCTGTCCGCCACACGGAAACAAAGTCGTATCTGTCCGCCTGCCGGGAACGAACCGCCTCCCGTTTCCGGCGTTAAACCTCAAACAGATCCAGATCGTTTCCGTTGACGGTACGCCCCGTATAGCCCGCGCCGCGGATTTCCTCCAGAATGGCGGCGCTGCGGCGCCCGGCCTCCGCCTGCACGTCAACGGTGTTGTCCTGTATGTTCATGTGATAGATGCGGTGATAGGTGACGAGCAGCTTCGGCTGCGCCTTTCGGGCCACGGCGGCCAGATCGGTGCTGAGCGTATGGACGGCGCGGTGGTAGGTCTGCCACTTCGGTTCGCGCGCGGCGATGCCCGCGGCGTATTCCACCTCATGCAGCAGAATATCGCAGCCCTTCGCTTTCTCCGCCACAAGATCGAGCGGCGCGGTGTCTCCGCTGACGACAATGGTTTTTCCGTCCGCCGTTGTAAACTTATATCCCCAGCTCTCCAGCGTGCCGTGGCTGACCGGAAAGGCCTCCACGGTCACGCGCTCGTCCCGATAGACGACGCCGGGGGCGACCTCCGTTGTCTCCACGCGGCAGCCGACCGTATTGGCGCGCTCAAAGCCGTGGATGCGGAAATCGATATCCGCCGCATAAGCCGCAAGCAGATGCTCCGCCATGTTCCCGATGCCCTTCGGCCCGAAAACGCGCAGCGGCTCCGACCGCTCCAGCACCCATGGCGTGAAGATCAGATCGGCAAAGCCCGCCGTATGATCCGTATGCAGGTGCGTGCAGAACGCCGTGACGAGCCTGTCCGGGCGCAGGGCGTCCACGCCAAGCCGATAGGCCTTGGCCGCCTGACGCACGACGCCGGGGCCGAAATCGATGAGATACGCATGCCCGTTCACCACAACGGCCGAAGCCGGGCCGTTTGCCCACGGGCAGGCGTTCGGCGTACCCGTCCCGAGCAGAACCAGCTTTGTTTCCACTTTTTATTCCTCCCCTGTTGAAAAAACAAGGGACAAGCAGAAAGCCGCTTGTCCCAATGAATGATTGGATGCAATTATCTTCTGTCGTTTCTGTCACGTCTCGGACGGTCACCGCGCGGACGGTCGCTGCGCTCGCGGCGGGGCTTATCGGAGAGCGTGTTCTCCGGCACGGCGCCGTCGAGATCAATCAGCGCGTCGCGGCGGGAGAGGTTCAGACGGCCCTTATCGTCGATCTCCAGCACCTTGACCTTGATGATATCGCCGACATTCACGACGTCCGTGACATTCTCGGTGCGCTTGATATCGAGGTGGGAGATGTGCACAAGGCCTTCCTTGCCCGGGGCAATCTCAACAAACGCGCCGAAATCCATGATTCGCGTGACGCGGCCGCTGTAATAGGAGCCCGGCTCCGGATCGTTGACGATCGTATCGATGATGTCCATGGCGCGGCGGCACTTGTCAATGTCAATGCCCGCCACATAGCAGTGGCCGTCATCCTCGATATCGATGGTGACATCGCACTCGGCGCAGATCTTCTGAATGACCTTGCCGCCCGAGCCGATAACCTCGCGGATCTTATCGACCGGCACGATAGTGGAGAGCATCTTCGGCGCGTACTTGGACAGCTCCGGACGCGGCTCCGGAATGACCGGCAGCATGATCTCGTCGAGGATATAGTTTCTGGCCTTATGCGTCTTTGCAAACGCTTCCTTGATGATTTCCGGCGTGAGGCCCTTGATCTTCAGGTCCATCTGAATGGCGGTGATGCCCTTCTTCGTACCGGCAACCTTGAAGTCCATATCGCCGAAGAAGTCCTCGAGGCCCTGAATATCGACCATCGTCATCCAGCGCTCGCCCTCGGTGATCAGGCCGCAGGAAATACCGGCGACCGGCGCCTTGATCGGCACACCGGCATCCATCAGCGCCAGCGTGGAGCCGCAGACGGAACCCTGCGAGGTGGAGCCGTTCGAGGAAAGCACCTCGGAAACAAGGCGGATGGTATACGGGAACTCTTCAACCGACGGAATGACCGGCAGCAGCGCACGCTCTGCGAGCGCGCCGTGGCCGACCTCACGTCTGCCCGGTCCTCTCGACGGCTTTGTTTCGCCGACGGAGTAGGACGGGAAGTTGTAGTGGTGGATATAGCGCTTGGATTCCTCGTCGTCGATGCCGTCGAGGAGCTGGTTGTCGCGCGTGGAGCCCAGCGTGGCGACGGTCAGAACCTGTGTCTGGCCTCTGGTGAACAGGCCGGAGCCGTGTACGCGCGGAAGAACGCCGACCTCCGCCGCAAGCGGACGGATCTCGTCCATGCCTCTGCCGTCGACGCGCTTCTGCTCATCGAGGAGCCAGCGGCGGACGACAAACTTCTGCGTCTTATACAGGCACTCGTCGATTTTCGCCGCCTCGTCGGGGTAAAGCTCGTCGAAATGCTCGTGAACCTTCTCGTAAACGGGCTTGAGACGCTCGTCGCGGACGGTTTTGTCGTCGGTATCGAGCGCGGCCTTCACGTCGTCGATCGCGAACGCCTTGACGGCCTCAAACATCTCCTCATCCGGCTCGTTGGACGGATAAGAGAACTTCTCCTTGCCGATTTCGGCCTGAATACCCTTGATGAACTCGATGATTTTCTGGTTTTCCGCATGGCCCGCCATGATGCCGTCGAACATATCCTCATCGGAAACCTCGTTCGCGCCGGCCTCGATCATCGCGATGCGCTCGCTGGTGGACGCGACCGTGACAGCCATCTCGGAGACCTTGCGCTGCTCGGCGGTCGGATTGATGACGAACTTGCCCTCAACAAGGCCGACGGAAACGCCGCTGATCGGGCCGTTCCACGGAATATCGGAGATGGAGAGCGCGACGCTGGTGCCGACAAGCGCGGCAATCTCCGGCGAGCAGTCCGGATCAACGGACATAACGGTGCAGACGATGGAAACATCGTTGCGCATGTCCTTCGGGAACAGCGGACGGATGGGGCGGTCGATCATGCGGCAGACAAGGATCGCCTTGTCGGTCGGGCGGCCCTCACGCTTCAGGAAGGAGCCGGGGATCTTGCCCACGGAATACAGCTTCTCCTCGAAGTCGACGGAGAGCGGGAAGAAATCGATGCCGTCGCGCGGCTTTGCGGCTGCGGTGGCCGCGACATGGATGGTGGTTTCGCCGTAACGGACAAGGCACTCACCGTTTGCAAGCTGCGCCATTTTACCGGTTTCGATCTTCAGCGGACGGCCGGCAAATTCCGTTTCAAACACTCTGAAATTTTCAAACATAGCTTTAAATCCTTTCCCCCCGGGAGCCGGGAAATATAACGATACAGTCTTTGGGGCCGTTTAACAATAAAACCGACGCACAGACGCGTGTGCGCCCGTTTCACTGCTAAACAGCCGTTGGACTGAACGGTTACAGATATTATAATCGGCTGCGCGGGCAGCGCGCAGCCGAAAACAGACAAAAATTACTTGCGGATACCGAGCTCTGCGATGATCGCTCTGTAACGCTCAATGTCAACCTTGATGAGGTAGTTCAGAAGGCTTCTTCTCTGGCCGACCATCTTCAGCAGGCCGCGGCGGGAATGATGGTCCTTCTGGTTGGTTCTGAGGTGCTCGGTGAGGTCGTTGATGCGCTTTGTGAGAACCGCAATCTGAACCTCCGGAGAACCGGTGTCGCCCTCATGGCGGGCATACTTCTTGATGATTTCTGTCTTTTCGCTCTTCAGCATTGTGTTTTCCACCTTTACAATATATTTCCGCGCTCACAGGTCGGGGTTGGTGTTTTCCCCGCGGAATCCCTTCCCATGGGGTTGGTCCCTGATCCGTGGACGGGCACTGAAATAGTATAGCACAAACATGCCGGCTTTGCAAGCAATTTTTTATCAAAACCGAACCTGTGCATATTGACAGATTTCAAATTTCCGTATAGTATAAATAGCATAAATACCGGAAAATCCGAAACGCTCCCCCTGAGGAGAAAGGAATAGAAAAAATGAGCAAGATTGCAGTTGTAACCGATACGAACAGCGGCATCACCCGCGAGGAAGCAAAAAAGCTTGGCATTTTTCTGCTGCCCATGCCGATTATTGTAGACGGCAAGGAGTATTTTGAGGGCGTCACCTGCACCTATGAGCATTTCTTTGAGATGCTCGCGGCGGGCAGCGACGTTTCCACCTCGCAGCCTGCGCCTGAGGATCTTACGGCGCTGTGGGACAGCATCCTGCAGAGCTATGATTCCATCGTCCATATTCCGATGTCCTCCGCGCTGAGCGGCTCGTGCGGCACGGCAAAGGCGCTCGCCGCCGATTACAACGGCCGCGTCTGCGTCGTGGACAACAAGCGCATTTCGCTTTCGCAGCGCGAATCGGTGCTGGATGCGCTGGCGCTTGCCAGAAAAGGGCTGACCGCGGCGGAAATCTGCGTGCAGCTTGAGGAAACCGCTTACCGCGCGAGCATTTATCTTGCCGTCAACACGCTGGAGCTGCTCAAGAAGAGCGGCCGGGTTACCGCAGCCGGCGCGGCGCTCGCCACACTGCTCGGCCTGAAGCCCGTGCTGCAGATTCAGGGCGAAAAGCTGGACGCCTACGCGAAGGTGCGCGGCATGGCAGCCGCCGAAAAGACGATGCTCAAGGCGATTGAGAAGGACATGCAGACCCGATTTGCCGGAAAGCCCCTGCACATTGCCGCCGCCTACTCCGGCGACATCAAGCCCGCCCTCGAGTGGCGCAAGACCGTCCGCACCTATTTCGGAGACAGCCGCATCGAGCTGTACAAGCTGCCGATCAGCATCTGCTGCCATGTCGGCGCGGGCGTCAAGGCCATTGCGTGCTACGAATATTTTGAATAACCCACCGAACCGAAAGCGGCCGCTGTACACAGCGGCCGCTTTTTATATTTCATCGAGCTGGCTGTATACGGCCTCGTCGCCGCTGTTTATCCCGCCGGAAAGCGCTTCAACCGTCATTTTCCTTCCTCCCCGATGCATATGACCGTTTGATCCGGCAGCGTTTTGACATGGAAAACCGTGCGCCACTCGACAGCGGGCGCCGGCTCAAAGTGCAGCGCGGAGCACGCGGCGTGCAGCTTCGGCGCTTCCGTTTTGCTCTTACCGGTGAGGAACACCGCCGTCGGGCCGTCCGCGCCGCCGATCACGCCGATGCAGGCATCGCTGTGGGCTTCGGGCAAAAACGTGTTTTCCGGCTTCTGCGCCGCCTTCGGCTCGTCGCTCCGCGCGCAGTCGAGCACCGAAATTTCGCTTTCGGGCAGGTCGGGCGAGAGCGTGTAGGCCATCATGGCGTACTGCTCCGGGAAGCTCCAGCCCGCGCCGAACGGGTGGTCTTTCCAGTCCGCCGTCTGCGGCTCGAGCGCCTGCACGGTCAGCGTATGCGCTTTTCCCGTGACCGGATGGGTGAGCGCGATTTGTTCTGTACCCGGCGTTTTGAAGTGCGGGCCGGGCACCGGCTTCGGCTCCTGCGTCAGCGTCAGCGAAAGCGTGCGCAGCGCGGGCCTGCGCTTTGTTGCCCACGGGAACGACACGCGGCGGATCGCCCAGCCGCGCGACGCGTCCAGCCCGTAATGCCCGAGCACGCGCGCCGCTTCCTCATCGGGCAGCTCCTCCGCCGCCCGGCACGACGCCGGAACCCACGAGACGCCGCTCCACTGCTTTTCGGAAAGCGTCCTGCCGTTTACCGCTGCCGCCGCCGAAAACGCCGGGTGCAGCGGGTTTTCGGCTTCAATCCGCTCGCGCTGCTCATCGGTCAGACGTTCCTCGTCGGCAGCCTTCCACTTTTCGAGAAAGGCGCTCAGCCGCTCCGGCCCGACCTCCATGCAGAAATCGACGACGAGTCCAGCGCCGCAGGCGTAAACCGACGGCACGCGCCAGCTTTGACCGCCCCAGGAGAACGACTTGTTCACCGGAATTTCCCGCCCCGCGCGCTTCCGGCTGCGGCGTCCCCGGAAACCGCTGCCGAAATACACCTTCCATTCGGACGTCTCCGGTTTATTGTTCTCCGTCAGCCCGCGCTCATACGCGTTGAAAACCGCACGCGCCTGTTCCGCGTTGCGGCCGATTTCAGCCTTGAGCGCGGAAAGATCCGGGAACTTCCGCTCGTCGCGGACAAAGCCGAGCAGCTCGAGCCGCAGCGCGCGGCCGTACAGATCACCGGAAAAATCCGGAATCCAGGTTTCGGAAAGCGCGCGGTCGGAGCCGACCGTGGGCTTTACCCCGACATTCGTCACGCCGCAGTACAGCTTGTCCCCGATATGCACCGCCGAAGCATACACGCCGAAGCGCGGCAGAATGAACTGCTCCGGAAAGTGCTGGTTGATGGTCGGCGTGCCGATTGTGTGGCCGATGTGGTTGCCGTGGACGACCTCGAAGCAGAAGCCGAACGGCCTGCCGAGCATGGCCGCCGCATCCGTCATTTCTCCGCGCTCGATTGCGCCGCGGATGCGGGTGGCGCTGACGGTGCCGCCCTTATACTGCACCGTATCCACGACGCGCAGCTCTGCCCCGCGCAGCGCGCAGGAACGCGCGAGCCACGCGGCGTCGCCCGCCGCGAATTTGCCGAACCGGAAGTCTGCGCCGCAGGTGACAACGCGCGCATGCAGACCGAAGCGCAGCGTGTTCAGAAACCGCTCCGCAGGCCACGCGGCGACATCCGAAAAATCGGGCATGACGACGTACTGCACACCCCAGCGCTCGAAGATTTCAAGCCGCTCCTCCGGCGTTGTGAGATAGCGGCAGCGCCCCGCAAGACGCTCTGCGGGGTTATCCCGGAATGTAAAAACCACCGGCACAAAGCCGCTTTCCACCGCCTCGCGGATGACGGCGCGGTGTCCGATATGCAGCCCGTCAAACGCGCCGAGCGCGACCGCCGTTTCCTGTGCGCCGATATATGATTGAATTTCTTCCGTATTTCGGATCACATGCATGGTATCGTTACCCTCTTATTCCACTGAGAATGATTTGACATAGCGCAGCTCGCCGTCCGCAAGGCGTGCCAGCCCCAGAAACCGCGCTTCACAGTATACGGCGACCGCGCCGCCTTCAGGCATTGCGATGCGCGGCGCACGGCAGCGGGCGAAATCGAGCGCGCCGCCGTTCAGATACCGCTTTCCCTGCGCGGCTGTGACCTGCACGGCGGGCAGGTCGGAAAACAGCTTTTCCACGGGCCGGAGCACGGAGGAAAAATCTCCGCTTTCCTTCAGCGCCCTGAGCGTATCGAGCGAAACCGCATCCGCCAGCGTAAAGCCGCACGCGGCCGTGCGCCTGAGCGCCGTCATCACCCCGCAGGTTGAAAGGGCGGCGGCCATATCCTCGATCAGCACCCGGATATAGGTGCCCTTCGAGCAGGTTACGGCAAGCCGGCCGGCGCGCGTCTGCGCGTCATACCCGAGCAGCGCGAGCGACGCGATGTGCACCGGCCGCGCCTCGCGCTCGATCTCCACGCCCTGCCGCGCGAGCTTGTACAGGCGCTGTCCGTTGACCGACACGGCCGAATACATCGGCGGCACCTGCAGGATATCGCCCGTAAAGCGCGGCAGCACCGCACGGAGCGCTTCCGCCGTCACCGGCGTATCGTCCGTCCTTAAAAGCGTTCCGGTTGTGTCTCCGGTATCGCGTGCCTCGCCGAAGCGAAAGGACGCCTCGTAGGTCTTATCCGTATCCGGCAGGAGCGGGGCGGCCTTCGTGGCGCACCCCAGCAGAAGCGGCAGTACGCCGGTCGCCATCGGATCCAGCGTACCGGTATGCCCGATGCGTTTTTCGCGCGTCAGTCCCCGCACAACCGCCACCGCATCAAACGACGTAAAATCCTGCGGCTTGTCCAAAACTATAATTCCGTTCATTTCCCTCTCCAAGTGCTGCACCGGGGGCTTCGCCCCTCGACCCCGCCGCCTTTTGAAAAAGGCGGGCGAAAACTTTTACTGCTTGTGAAAAAATGCCTGATCGGGAGCGCCCCGCGGACGCGTTTGCTCCGTTTATTTCCCGCACCGGCGAAGTTTGCGCAGGCAAACGATTCCGCGGCCTCGCAGCGGCACGTTGCCGCTTACCAGCCGGCTTCTTCGACGAATTTATAGAAATCCTTTTCCGCGTCCTTGTCCTCGGCGCGGATGGTACCGACCGTTTCCGTATAAATGATGTACTCATCCTCACCGTCCAGACCGAAAAGCCTGTCGCAGAAATCCTGCACATATGCGCCGATGCCACAGGTGCCCAGACCGGTTGCCGCGCAGGCGAGATACAGGTTTTCGCCGACATGACCCATGTCGATCAGCGAGCCTCGGTGGCTGAAGATGCCGTAGCGCCATTCCGTGCGGTACGGGACAAACGACCAATAGAATACGACGCTCGATTTCATCGCCCAGCGCTGATCGCAGAGCGACTCGTTCACCACGCTTTCGATGTTTTCCACCTCGCCGAGAAACTCGATCTGGTTCGTCATCGGCAGATAGTGGTAGCGGCCGGGCTGCAGACCCTCCACCTTGCGGACAAGCAGGTAGGTTTCAAACGGATGGCGCGCGCCGCCGCACGGCACGGTGCGCAGCGTCGCGTATTTGCGGCCGCGGATGCCCTTGATGCCCTGCGTGGCCCACAGCAGGAAGGAAAGCTCCAGAAGCGTGAGCGGCTCATCGGTATAAACGCGCGAGGAGCAGCGGCTGAAGATTACGCTCATCAGGTTTTTTTCCAGCCCCAGCGGCTTAAAATCCATCGGCAGATCGATGAGGACATCGCTCACCGGCGCTTTGACAAGCGGCGGCTGCGGCAGCATTTTCTGCTGGTCGGATTTATAGCCCTCCGGCTCGTCGCTTGCATCCTGCTTCAGAAAAGCGCGTCCGCGCAAAGTGATTTCCCGGATTTCTTCCGGTGTCAGTTCTTTCATGCAAAAAGCTCCTCTCCGTTTTGTAATTCCGTTCGTTTGATCTCCTCGCCGCAGGCGGCAAGGATCTGCGCCTTGGCTTCCTCCAGCGGCGCGTGAATCGTGCAGCCCGCCGCAAAGGTGTGCCCGCCGCCGCCGAAGCGCGCGCAGACCGCCTGCGCGCTGGCCGGCGCATTGGACCGCATGGAAATCTTGTACTCGTTTTCGCCGCGCTCCTGCAGAGTCAGGCCGATCAGAACGCCCTCCACCTGCCGCACAAGCGCCGAAACGCCGGTCAGCTCGCTTTCACCTGCGCCCGTTTCCCTGAGCAGCGCCTGTGTCAGGCAGAGCACCGCGCAGCGTCCGTCATGGTAAAACTCCATGCCGCCGTATACGCGCTTCAAAAGCTCCACGGCGGCCCGGCTCTTCGTTTCAAACATGGCGCGGTTGATCTCAGCCGCGCGTGCGCCGCACTCCAGAAGCTCCGCGGCAATCCGGTGCGTCTCCGGCGAAGCGTTGGAATAGCGGAAGCAGCCGGTATCGGTGGAAAGGCCCGTATAAAGGCAGTCGGCGATGTCCGGCGTGACCGTGACGCCCAGCGTCTGAATCAGCCTGAAAATCATCTGGCACGCCGCGCCCGCCGTGCTGTCCACCCAGATTTCCCGCGCGAACGGCCGGTGCGTCCCGTGGTGGTCGATTGCGAGATCGACGCGCGCGGCAAGCGGCTCCAGCGTGCCGAGCAGAGTCTGGTCCGCCACATCCACCGTGACAATGTGCTCCGGCTCAAAATCGCCGTATTCAATGCCCTCAAACAGATACGCCATATTTTTCGGGACGGGGTCCGCACAGCGGAACTGCACCGACTTGCCGAGCGAAATCAGCGCACGGCTCAGCGCCGAAGCACAGCCGAGCGTATCCCCGTCCGGCGAACGGTGGCTGAGAATCAGAATATGATCCCAGCCGCCGAGCAGCCCGGCGGCGCGTTTTCTGTCTGCCATATCAACTACCTCTTTTCCTTGGATTGCTCCGGATTCCGCGGACCTTACTTTTTCTCGAGGTCGTGCAGAATTCTCGAAATATTCGCGCTGTACTCAATGGAGTCCGTTGCCTTGAAGATCAGCTCTGGCACATGGCGGAGCTTTAAACGCGCGCCCAGCTCGCGGCGCACAAAGCCCGCGGCGCTTTTCAGACCCTTCACGGCGTTTTCGGCCGCGTCCATTCCCTCCATCGCACTGACATAGACCGTGCAGTAGGACAGATCGTTTGTAACCTCCACGCGCACGACGCTCAGCATAATCCCGCTGACGCGCGGATCTTTAAGCTCGCGCAGGATCGCCGAGATCTCGCGGCGGATATCCTCCGTGGTTCTCCCCAGCTTATGACTTGGCATGCTGTTTCTCCTCTCTCTTTATTCATGACCGGCAAAGCGTGCAGAAATCAGGTCCGCCGCAATGCCGAAGCCCGCTTTCAGGCTTTCCGTTTCAATCCATTCTTCGCGCGTGTGCGCGCCGCCGCCCCGGCAAAGCCCGACCGTCGCTGCGGGAATCCCAAGGGAAAACGGGATATTGCAGTCCGTGGAGCCGGGATGAAAGCCCGGCGCAAAGCCGGCGCGCTTCTGAACGCTTTCGGCGCAGCGCGCAAGCAGCGCGGCCTGACGCGGATCGGGATTGTCCTTTTTGCCGCAGGGCCGCTCGCCGAGCAGCTCCGCTTCGATATCCAGTCCCTGCGCGCGGAAATCGCCGAGCACGCGCTCAAAATACGCCTTGGCGTGGAGCAGGCTGTCGTAATTGTCCGAGCGGAACTCGTACAGCATCCACGCCTCCTGCGCGATCGTGTTGACCGAGGTTCCGCCCTCGATGCGCCCGACGTTGAAGGTTGTGCGGCTGCCGTCCTGCGGCGGCTCATACGCGTAAAGCCGCGCGATCACGGCGCTCAGCCGCTCAATGGCATTGCGGCTGCCGAACGCCGCGTAGGAGTGTCCGCCCTCGGTGCGCACCGCGACGCGGTAGCGCAGGGAGCCGACCGCAGCGCTGCAGATTCCCTCCATATAGCCGTCAAACGAAACGACCTGCTCCATACGGCTGCCGTAGCGGTCCATCAGCGCGCGGCAGCCCTTGAGATTGCCGAGGCCCTCCTCACAGCTGTTGAACGCAAAGACGATGCCGCCCTCCGTTTCGGGCTGCGCCTGTGCGGTGTACGCGGCCATCAGCATCAGCAGCGCGACGTTTGCCGTATCGTCCCCGACGCCCGGGCAGAACAGCTTCCCGTCCCGCTCCGTCAGCGCCATCGGCTCCGTATCGGGAAAGACGGTGTCCGTATGCGCCATGAAGAGCGCAAGCTTTTCCGCCTTTTCCGCACGGTACGGATACACCACATTCAGCGCCTCGTCGATCAGGACGCCTTGCGCGCCGTGCGCCTCCAGCCATGCCTTGCAGAACGCGGCGCGTTTTTCTTCATGGTGGCTCGGCGCCGGGATGGCGCAGAGCGTGCGGAGCAGCTCAACCGCTTCCTTTTCATTTTGCTCGATATATCGTTCCAAATCCATGGTGATGCACACTTTCCTTTTCAAAACGCGGAATGAAAGAACCGCGCCCCGCGGCTGGGGGCGCGGTCAAGCCGGCTAAAGCCTTCTTATTCTCTGTACTCTTCCATCTCGTACGCTTCCAGAACGTCGCCGATCTTGATATCGCTGAAACGCTCGAGTGTGATGCCGCAGTCATAACCGTCCGCGACCTCCTTGACGTCGTCCTTGAAGCGGCGCAGCGATGCGACCTTATCATCCGCAACGATGATGCCGTCGCGCACAAGGCGTACCAGCGCGCCGCGCACGATCTTGCCGGAGGTGACGTGACCGCCAATGACCATGCCGACATTCGTGATCTTATAGACCTCGCGGCACTCGGCCTTGCCGAGGAATACCTCGCGGTATTTCGGCGCAAGCATGCCCTTCATCGCGGATTCAATTTCCTCGATGCAGTCGTAAATGATGCGGTACAGGCGCATATCGACGCCGTCTCGCTTCGCGTTTTCCTCTGCGACCGGATCCGGACGGACGTTGAAGCCGACGATGATCGCGTTCGACGCATTGGCCAGCATGACGTCGCTTTCGCTGATCGCGCCGACCGCGCCGTGAATGACATGCACGCGCACCTCGTCGTTCGTCAGCTTTTCAAGCGACTGACGGACCGCCTCGACGGAGCCCTGCACGTCTGCCTTGACGATGATCTTCAGTTCCTTCATTTCGCCGACCTTCATCTGCTCGAAGAGATTGTCGAGCGTGACCTTGGTCTGCGAATTGAACAGCTCTTCCTTCTGCTCCGTGATGCGCTGCTCAACCAGCTCGCGGGCCAAGCGCTCATCGGAAACGGCGTTGAAAATATCGCCGCCGACCGGAACCTCGTTGAGACCTGTGACCTCAACCGGCACGGACGGACCCGCATGCTCCACGCGTTCGCCGCGCTCGTTCATCATGGCGCGGATGCGGCCGACCGTCGTACCCGCGACAACGATATCGCCGACATTCAGCGTGCCGTTCTGAACCAGCACCGTCGCAACCGGGCCGCGGCCCTTATCCAGCCGGGCCTCGATGACCGTGCCCTTTGCGGCGCGGTCCGGATTCGCCTTCAGCTCCATCATATCCGCCGTGAGAATGATCATCTCCAGCAGGTCATCAATGCCCATCTTGGTGTGCGCGGAAACCGGAATGCACGGCACATCGCCGCCCCATTCCTCCGGCACAAGCTCATACTCGGTAAGCTGCTGCTTGACGAGATCCGGATTCGCCGACGGCTTATCCATCTTGTTGATGGCGACGATGATCGAAACGCCCGCCGCCTTGGCGTGGTTGATGGCCTCAACGGTCTGCGGCATGATGCCGTCGTCCGCCGCAACGACGAGAACGGCAATATCCGTGACCTGCGCGCCGCGGGCACGCATCGTGGTGAACGCAGCGTGGCCCGGCGTATCGAGGAACGTGATCTCGCGGTCGCCGAGCTGCACGCGGTACGCGCCGATGTGCTGCGTGATGCCGCCGGCCTCGCCCGCCGTGACGTTCGCATGGCGGATCGCGTCGAGAATTGAGGTTTTGCCGTGGTCGACATGGCCCATGACCACGACAACCGGCGCGCGCGGCACCAGATTTGCATCGTCGTCCTCGCTGTCGTCGATGATGCGGTCCTCAATGGTGACCACGACTTCCTTTTCGACCTTCGCATGGAACTCATCCGCGATGAGCACCGCCGTGTCGAAATCGATCGTATCGTTGATGGTGGCGAACACGCCGTTCATCATCAGCTTCTTGATGACCTCCGCGCTCGTGGCCTTCAGGCGCATCGCGAACTCGCCGACGGTAATTTCTTCCGGCACGGTGATCGTGATCGGCTTCGCCTTGCGCTCCGCCGCGATGCGGTTCAGGCGCTCCGCCTCCGTCTCACGCTTCGCGCTCTTCGGCTTGCCGCGGCGCTGGCTCTTCTGGTTGATCTTCTGCTTGGCCGCGACGGTATCGTCCTTCACCTTGTCATAGGCGAGGCGGTCATATTTCTCATTGTACTTATCGATGTTGACGTTGACCGTGCGCGTATCAACAACGCGGCGGCTGACCGTTTTGGTCTCCTCTGCGGCGGCCGGCGCGGCATTCTGCTGCGGCGCGGGACGCTTCTGGCCGTTCGGATTGTTCGTGTTCTTCTGGCCGTTCTGGTTATTCTGGCCGCTGGGTCTGCGGTCGTTCTTCTGGCCCTTTGCGCCGTTCTGGCCGTTCGGCTTTTTCTGGTCGTTGGCCTGTCTGCCGCCGTTGGGCTGGCCCTTCTGTGCCGGGCGCTTATCCTGCGGCTTTGCGCCCTGCTTCGGCGCGGCGGGCTTTTCGGCCGGCTGTGCCGGCTCCTCCTGCGCCTTATTGCGCGTTGCAAAATAGGCGTCGAAATTCTGCACGGCGTGATCCTGCGTGAACTTGTCGAACACGATATCCAGCTCGTTCTCCTCCAGCGCCGTCATGTGCTTTTTCGGCTCCTTGACATATTTGCCGAGGATATCCAGCACTTCCTTATTCGCAACATCGAGATCCTTGGCGACCTCGTGAACCCTGTATTTCATCATCATATACGCAATTCCTCTCTTTCTCCGGCTGCCCCAAGCTCCTGCTTCAGCTTTTCCGCAAAGCCCTCGCCGCAGATGGCGACGACGCCCGTCTTTTTGCCGATGGCCGCGGAAATCTCCGCCATGGTAAACGCGGTATCCACAGCAGGCACGCCGTGCCGCTGTGCTTCAAACCGCACGTTTTTCTTTGTTTTGTCCGAAAGGTCGCACGCGGTAAGCGCGAGACGGCATTCTCCGCTGCGGACAGCCTCCACGACGGTTTCATATCCCCAGCGAAGCTGTCCCGCCCGGCGCGCAAGCCCCATGATGGACAACGACTGCTTCATGCCGGTCATCACAATCCTTTCAGCTCTTTTGCGCATCCGCGCACAGCTCGGCGTACATGGCGTCATAGACCGCATCCTCAATGCGGCATGAAAACGCGCGCTCAAAGCGCCGCGCCTTCTGCGCCTTCTTGAGGCACTCGGGATTTCTGCACACATACGCGCCGCGCCCGGGCTTTCTGCCGGTGAGATCCAGCGAAACCTCACCGCCCGTCTGCACGCCGTTCTCTTCTTTGACCGGCGCGCGCACAACGCGCACCAGCTCTTTTTTCGGCTTCATCTCACCGCATCCCGCACACATACGGAGCGGTATTTTCTTCTGTTTCACGGGTCAGATCACGTTCCTTTCTGCGAGATGCCTGTGTGTTCCGAAATCAGCCCTCTTCGCCGAAGAAGCCGCTTTCGGGCTTGATATCGATTTTCCAGCCGGTCAGCTTTGCCGCAAGGCGGGCGTTCTGGCCCTTGTTGCCGATGGCAAGCGAAAGCTGGCTGTCCGGAACCGTGACCTTGCAAACATGCGAGCCGTCCGCCGCAGGCTCCACGGAAAGCACCGTGGCCGGTGCGAGCGCCGCCGCGATGAACTTTGCCGGCTCCTCGCTGTAATCGACGATATCCATCTTTTCACCGCCAAGCTCGTTGACGATATCCGTGACACGCGCGCCGCGCGCGCCGATGCACGCGCCGACCGCATCGACGTCGGGGTTGTGGCTGATGACGGCAATCTTCGTCCTGGAGCCGGCCTCGCGCGCGATGGCCTTGATCTCAACCGTACCGTCGAAAATCTCGGGAACCTCTTTTTCAAACAGGCGGCGGATCAGATCCGGATGGGTGCGGGAGATGATCGCCTTCGGCCCCTTCTCGGTCTCCTTGACGTCCACCACATAGACCTGCACATAGTCGCCTTCCTTGACGTTCTCCGTGCCGACCTGCTCGCTCTTCGGAAGCACGGCCTCCGCCTTGCCGATCTTCAGGGAAAGCGCGCCGGTTTTCGGATCCACACGTTCCACCAGTGCGCTGACAAGCTCCTGATGGCGGCTCTTGAATTCCTGCATCATCTGGCCGCGCTCGCTGTCCCGGATGCCCTGACGGATGATGTTCCGCGCGGTCTGTGCCGCAACACGGCCGAACTGCTTCGTATCGAGGCGATGGCGCACAAAGCCGCCGAGCTGCGCGCGGGGATCGTACTGCTGCGCGATTTCAAGCGCAATCTCCCGGTTCGGGTTCTCCGCCGTTTCAACGATTTCCTTGCGCAGGAACACATCAAACTGGCCCTGCTCCGGATCCATGTCGATTACGACGTCCTCATTGCCGTAGCTGTTTTTGCAGGCGGTGATGATCGCCTTCTTGATTTTGTCGATCATGAAATCGACCGGAATGCCCTTTTCCGCTTCCAGAAGCTTCAGCGCCTCAAAAAGCTCCTTGCCGTCGTTGTTTTCCTTTTTCTGGACTGCTTTCTTCCTTGCCATTTTCCCAATTACCTGCCTTTTATCAGATTGTTTTTAATCGTCTTCAATCAGGTTGACCGACGCGCATTCCTTTCTGGTGAATGTCACGGTCGTTTCCTCATCTGTGATAACCTCAAAATCGCCGTTTTCCGCGACGTCGATCAGAATGCCCTCCAGCTCGCGCACGCCATTTTCCAGCGGGCGGATCAGCTTCACGCGCACGGGCGCTTCCAGAAACGCCTCAAAATGCTCGGGACGCGTCAGCCTGCGGTTGATGCCCGGCGAAGAGACCTCCAGCATATATTCCTGCGGGATGGGGTCTTCCGCGTCGAGCACGGGATTGATCGCGTGTGTGAGATCCACACAGTCATCGATGGTTACGCCGCCGTCCTTATCGATAAAAATGCGCAGATACCAGTCCGCGCCCTCTTTGGTGAACGTCACGTCCCAGATGGTAAGCCCCAGCTCCTTCGCCAGCGGCCCGGCCAGCGCACGGACGATATCCGTTGTGCTGCCTCTTTTTTTCTTTTCCTCTGCCATGATGCGCATTCCTTTCTCGCAGGATCGGCTTTGCGGTGATTTTGGAATTATCCGCAATACAAACGAAAGAGTGGGTCACCCCACTCTTTCATCATCCTACTATCTACCGTACGTTATTATACCACGCCTTTTGCCGTTTTGCAAGGACAAAAACAAAGTTTTCAACAGGAAAGAGGGCGCGGATCGCTCCGCGCCCTTCAATATCCGGGAATTTTATGATTCGGATTCTTCCTTGATCGGCTTGTTTTCCGCCACCGTCGGCTTCGCGGCGAGAATCTTCTCCACATCGGTGGAGCGTACGGCGCCGGTCGGCTGGCCGTTCAGTGTAACCACATAGCGGCGCTCCGCGTTCGGATCCGCATAGAACGAGATTTCCTCCGAGTTGCCGTTGAAATAGTCGTAACGGACGGTCAGCACCGGATCGCCCTCCGGCTCGCGGATTTCCTCGTTGAGCAGGGAAACGCTCAGGAGCATCTGGTAGAACGGCTGATAATTATCGTAATCGATCGTCTTGCCGTCCTTCGTGACCTCGAGATTGTAATACGGGGTGCTCTCGGTGGAACGCTCTTCGTCAACAATACGCTCAATGTCGTAAACATCGGTGCCGTCCGCAGCCGTAACCGTCAGCTTCTGGACACTCTTGATATACGGCAGGCGGATAAAGCCGTCGCGCAGCTCGTAGATCGAAGCGTTCGCCCAAGAATCCACGCTGGATTCGCTGATCGTATAAATCGTGGTGTTGTCGTCGATCATCATGCCGTACAGGCTGCCGGTCTTTTCGCCCAGACGAATCGTGTGCTTTTCGCCGGCAATCTGGTATTCCGCCACGGCTACCGGCTCATCCAGACCGTACTTTTCGATTTCCTCATCGGTGGCCTTCACCGCGACCACACCCGAGGCGGTCACGTTCTGGAGCTGCTCGATGATGGTATCGACCTTGCCGGAATTCGCGCCGGCATAGATCGGCTCCGTGATGTCATAGGCGAGAACCTCATCGTCGGAGAGGCCCATGCGGATCTCCTGCTCGTAATTCGTGCCGGAGAGATGCAGGCTTTCCAGCTCTGCCTGACCCTCGGTCTCATTGCCATCCGCATCCACTTCCGTCGGATTCGGGATGGCGATCACGGCTGTATCGATGAATTCATATCTGGACTTCGTCAGGTAAGTGGATACCGGCGCAATATACACCAGATCGTGATACAGGATATAGCGGCCGTAGGTTTCGCCTGCCTCGCGGCCGATGATGATGATATCCTTCGAGCCGTCCGTATAGGTAACGGTGCCCTTATACTCACCGTCGCCGTCCAAACCGTATTCCGAAAGATTCTGAACCGTGCCGATTTCCTTGGACGGCGTGATGGAATAGAATCTCATCGCGAGGTTCTGCACGTTCGAGGTGAGAACAGGCTCATCCTCCCAGCCCTGAATGGTGAAGGTGTCGTTCTCCTCGCTGTCTTCGTCCTCCTTGGTGGGGATCAGCGTTAGAGAATCGCCGGTTTCCGCACATTCCACCACGACGCTCTTTACCTCTGTGATGGAATGGTCAATCAGCTTTTCCGCCTCGCTCGAAGCCGAAGAGCTGGACTCCGTCTCTTCATCGGCGGGTGTACCGGTCAGCATCAGCACGGCCGCCGCAATGCCCAGAACGAGCAGAACGGCGAGTGCGATGATAATGTTTTTAGTCGTTTTCTTCATGCGTGTGGCCTATTTTCCTTTCTCCCTTGGGTTACAGGTGCCTTCTTCTGAGGAAGATCACAAGGCCCGCAACGAGCACGGCGACCGGAACCAGAATGGTGAAAAGGCCAAGACCGACCATCTGGATCACGGAGGAGGACGCCGCGATATCGAGCGTGTTCGTCTGCGTCTGCTTCACGGTCAGGCCGATACGCGTATCGGTGGTGCCGGTCAGGAACTTGACGAAGTCGAGCGTAAGGGTTTTATTGCTGAAGGTCGAGTTACCCATAAAAGCATTTACATAACTAGAAACACAGCCGTCTACAACGACGTTCGAGCAGATCTTGCCCTGATTATCCATATAGCGCTGCGCAAGCGCGACAATCGTATGCACGCCCGTTTCGGGATCTTCAGTATTCTCCTCACTCTGTTCTGTCTCCATGGAATACGCTGTATCGCTTGTCTCCACGACGGAATAGGTGACGATATCGCTGTTGGATGTAAACAGGCGCTCAACCGGCGCGGATTCCGGCATGACGAGATTCGCATATGTGCCGGTCAGGACATCCTCTGTGACATTGGCAAAAATCCAAGAGTTGTAGTACCCACTTGTGGATGTAAGAACATTATTCATATCAGTCTCATAGAGTACACTGGTCTGCGGCTCAAGGCCCCACTCCGCAAGGAACGCCGCAAGGTTCGGCATGGAATCCCAGTTCTGGGTGGGATAGGATGTGAAGTACAGCGTGCGAGAGGCGCCCATCTCCTCGTCATCGATGAAAGCCTGCAGCTTTGCGATTTCTTCCGTGGTGTAGTCCGTGGTCGGGGTACCGATAAAGACGATGGAAGCGTCCTCCGGGATATCCTCGGTCAGGATATTGAATTCCTTAACCTCAAAGTTATTATCACTCAGCATACCAGTGAACGAGGAAAAGCTAGAGGAATCCGAAATTGAGAGCATCTCGTTATGGCCCGTCGCAAAAGCGATAACCGGCACATTATCGAGGTTGACGAGATAGAGCGCATTGGCCAGCGCGCCGTCCGCCTTGGAATAATAGTTGTACTGGCCGGTGGTCGAATCCTGCTGAATGCTGAACATATCCGTAACCGAGAGCACCTTGCGGCGCTTCTCCGTCACGATCATGACCTTGCCGGTCGAAAGGCTGTCTTCGGAATACTGGCTGATAAAGCTCGGGTTGAGGTCGGGATCGATATACTCAACCTTGATTTTGCTGTTCGCCTCGTGCAGCTTATCCGCAAGGTTTGCGACCTGGCTGTACTTGAGGCCGTAGTTGGAATAGACCTCGTCGCCGCGGACGGCATCCTCCGCGCCGATGAAATAGATGGTGGTTTCGGTTTCGATATTCTTTGCCACCTCGAGCGCATCATCGCTCAGCGTATTGAGTCCTTCCAGCGTCAGGTCAATATTCATCGAGGGGAAGCGCGTGGTCAGCGCCGAAACGAGAATGTTGATGACGATGATGATCGCGATAAACACGACCGTAAACACAACGGCCAGAGAGCCGTGCTTGAATTTATCCTTGTGCAGTGCGGTTTTGACCGCAGCCAAATTGGGTTTCTTGCTCATCTCTATGCTTCCTCCTTAGTTCCAGCGGCGGCTTTCCACCTTGCGGGCGGTCAGGAAGACGAACACGGCGGCAACGCTGATAAAGTACACACAGCTGGAAATGCTGAACACGCCCTGTGTGAAGGTATCGTAACGTGCGGTGAACGAAATCCAGGTGAGAATCGTGCCGAAGATGTTGCCGGAGAGCGCGGAAGCGATCTGGTCAATGAACATCAGAAGCACGGCGATTACGAAGGTGCCGATGGCCGCGATGACCTGGCTGATGGTCAGGCTGGAGATGAACACGCCGATGGAGATCATCGCCGCGCCGTACAGCAGCGTGCCCAGATAGTTGCCGATCAGCAGGCCCCACGGGAATGCGGAGGCGAACAGGCTCATGGTGAGCGCAGGCAGCAGCGCAAGCGTATTGGCGACGAAATAGACGCCGAAAGCCGCGAGGAACTTGCCGAACACGATCGACGTAACGCTGACCGGCGCGGTGAGCAGCGCTTGGTCGGTTTTATTCTTGCGCTCGTCGCTCATGCTGCGCATCGTGATAATCGGCATGATCATCATGCTGAACATGAACATGGTGCTGAAAACTTCCGTAATGTAGGAGCTGGAGCCCATCAACATAACCTGATAATAGAAGAACCCATAGAGCGCAAGCAGCGCGGCGACGACAACATAGCCGACCGGCGAAGCGAAGTACGCTCTCAGCTCTCTTTTGAATATTGCTCTCATTTGTCCGAATCCTCCTTATTCTCCGCTTCCTCTTCGGTCTTTTCAAACTCCATGTCGGCTTCCGTAACAACGGCGCCGTCATCCTCCTCATCCTGCGGGAGGTGGGAAACGTCGCTGCTGGTGAGCTGGAGGAAGACCTCCTCAAGGGTGAGATCCGTGGTTCTCAGCGCGAGCATCGGCCAGCCCTTGCGGGTGAGCAGCGCAAACAGGTTGCGGCGCAGGTCATAGCCGGGCTTGCCTTCAATGGAAATCTCATAGACGCCCTTTTCCTTCTCGCCGAGGGAATAAACGTCCTCAATGTGCTCCATCCCGCGGATGGCCTGCACAATATCGTTTTCGGGGCCTTCGATGCGGGCGATCAGGCGATGCTCCGCAGAAAGATCGTGCGCGAGGGAATCGGTTGCGCCGTCCGCGACGAGGCGGCCGTTGTTGATGACGATCACGCGCTCGCAGACCGCCTGCACCTCAGGCAGAATATGCGAGGAAAGGATGATCGTGTGGTTTTTGCCGAGGCTCTTGATGAGGTTGCGGATTTCAATGATCTGCTTCGGGTCAAGGCCGACGGTCGGCTCATCGAGAATCAGAACCGGCGGGTTGCCGAGCAGCGCCTGCGCAATGCCGACACGCTGCTTATAGCCCTTCGACAGGTTGCCGACCAGACGGTTGTACACATTGTCAATCTTCGTCAGGCGGCAGATTTCGCCGATGTGCTGCTTGCGGTCGAGCTTGACGCCCTTCAGCTCATACATGAAGTTCAGGTACTCCTTAACCGTCATGTCGAGATAAAGCGGCGGCATTTCCGGCAGGTAGCCGATCAGCTTTTTGACTTCGTTCGGATTTTCCAGCGTGCTTTTACCCTGAACTGTTACCGAGCCGCTTGTGGCGGAGAGATAACCGGTGATGATATTCATGGTTGTAGACTTACCAGCGCCGTTCGGCCCAAGAAAGCCGACGATGGTGCCTTCTTCAACCGTGAAGCTGACCTTGTTCAGCGCGGTGTTTGCACCGTAACGCTTGGTGAGGTTTTTGACCTCGATCATGATTGATAACCATCCTTTCTCTGCGGGACGGAAATTTACCCCCGCAGATCTGCTGCGGAGCAACGTCCTCCCCAATTTGCGCGAAACCGCGCAAAAATTGCTGAAATAAAAGAAGGCAATTGCGCTCAAAGCTCGCTTTCCCGCGGATTTGGGCGGAACTGCCTTGATAATCATACCGCAATTTTCGCTGTTTTGCAATAGTTGTTCGGAAGCTTTATCCGGAAATTTGATCAAAATAGCCGACAAACTGCGGTTCTTACCTTGTATTGTAGCGGTGCTGTGTGATAACTGTGTGAAAAACAGAATTCAAATTGAGAACAAACTGTGAACTTTCGGCTTATTCGCCGCGCAGCATGCGGATTTCCGCCGGAATATCGGCTGCACGGAACACGCTCGTGCCCGCCACGGCGACATCCGTCCCCGCCGCGCGGCAGATCTCCGCCGTTTCCCGGTTCACGCCGCCGTCAACCTCCAGCACAAGCTCCGGCCGGCGTGCGCGCAGCATGCGGATCTTCTCAAGCTGCTCCGGCATGAACTTCTGCCCGCCGAAGCCGGGCTCCACGGTCATCACGAGAACCATATACAGGCGGTCGAGATACGGGAACAGCGTTTCCGCCGGTGTGCCGGGCTTTACCGAAAGGCTCGGCTTCATGCCGCAGCGCTCAATTTCCGTAATGGTTTCATCAATATCGTCCGCGCACTCGACATGGAAGGTCAGGATATCGGCGCCGGCCTCGGCAAATTTCCGGATATAGCGCTTGGGATGCGTGAGCATCAGATGCACGTCGAAGGGCATGTCCGTCAGCGGGCGCAGCGCGCGCACAACATCCGGCCCAAAGCTGATATTCGGCACAAAATGGCCGTCCATAATATCCAGATGCAGCCAGTCGGCATCCTGCACCGCGCGGACGCATTCGCCCATGCGGGTGTAGTCGCTGGCCAGCATAGAAGGTGCGATTTTCATGGTATCCCTTTCCTTTCGCTAGATAAAAAGCTGCGCCAGAACGGTAAACAGCGGGATGGTGATGATGGAAAGCGCGGTCGTAACCGCTACGCTCTTGGAGGCCAGCTCCGCATCGCCGCCGTACTGTACCGCAAAAAGCACGCAGTTGGCCGCCACCGGCGTGGCCGCCTGAATCACCGAGCTGAGCAGCAGCGTATCATTCGGGCGGATGAGCAGCGCAAGGGCCAGATACAGCGCCGGCGCCGCAAGCAGACGGAGCGCCGCCATTTTGTACACGGCAATATCCGAGAAGAATTCCTTCAGCTTTACGCGCGCTATGTAGCCGCCGACCACAATCATCGCCAGCGGCGTATTGAGATTGGACAGCATCTCGATCGGCGAAGCGATCAGCTCCGGCAGGTGGAGGTCGAGAAAATAGATCGGCAGGCCGATGGCCAGTCCGATAATGCCGGGATTCAGCAGCAGGGTTTTCAGCCGGACCTTGCCGCCGCCCATCATCACATAGCCGTATGTCCAGCAGAACACATTGAACACCGCAATAAAAAAGGAGCCGTAGAGGACGCCCTCCGTGCCGACAATCCCCTGCACAAGCGGGATGCCCATAAAGCCGACATTGCAGAAAATCAGCGAAAAGCGCAGAACCTTCTGCCGGGACTTTTCCTCCTTGCGGAAAAACAGATAGCTGAACGCGATGCATATGACGATCGACGCCGCAGGCAGCGCCACGGCGAGGAGAAGATCCATTGCCCCCAGCGCGCCGGATTCAGCCGAAAGAAACGACGAGACAATGAGGCACGGCGTAACGATGCGGATCAGCAGATCCGTGATCTCGCTGAGTCCTTTCTGAGAAAGAATGCCCTTTTTTACCG